>JBDHUX010000012.1:0-16518 GCA_039809405.1 Candidatus Absconditabacterales bacterium | reverse complement strand
ACGCAGTTTGCTCAGAATTTAGCAGTTAAGTCATCTATAACAAAGTTGATACCATCGTGTAGTGACGATAGTTTATTGAGCCTAGCTACCTCTAAAGCAGTTTGATGAAGGTTGGTATTGTTATCTATACTATTTATCATATCTCTTAGCAACTCTTTGCTCTGATGTTTTAGATACATCTCTTCCATCCAGTCTTGGAGTTGAAATTTAGTAGTAGCATAACTTGTTAAAATACAAGAACTAAATCCAAACATCAAAAAACATATACAATATTTGAGAAGCTGATAGATAGATAATTTCTTGAGCATCATAAAGATAAAAAAATGATATAATAATCCGTAATAAATTTATATATTTTGATTTATTTGAAGATATTTGGATTTATAAGTCTCAAGACAAGTCATATAGATCATACCACCGCAAAAGCAATTATTACACTCCGTATCTTCTTCTTAGCTCCTGTCGGGTTATTTGACGCAAATAGCACTCACGCATATATAAGTGTACCAAATCACCGTACAAGTATAAGCGTCATAAGTATCCTTGTTATAGCTTGTGATAATTTAGCTACTGTACCTGTGCTATCACCTTTCTTTATACATCTTCATATACCAAATGGCATCTCAGTATTTAGAACTATATCGCCATTACATCTACAAATACAAATATCTTTAGCATCTCACTCTGCATATTTGTCACACTCTCAATAGCAACTAGTAACACTACATTCTCAGTCAACTGTGCCATTATCTATGAAAACACCTCAATTCTCCTCACAAAATTTTTTATTGGCAACTTTGTCTGAATCGTCTTTTTCTTGTTGAAGACAATCATTGTAAACATTATTTGCATTTTGCATACAATCAGAATATCCGGGATTTGTAGATCACATCCCAATACAAGCTGATATATCTTTAACACAATCAGCGTTAACCTTATCTCAAAATCCAAGAAGTCAGATTATAACAAATCATAATATGATAAGGAATTCTTTCATGTGGCAAATAGTAATATTTTAATTACATCAATATAATCAGATTATTTTATTTACTCCCTGATGGAATCGAACCATCATCTAACCCTTAGGACGGGCCTATTCTATCCGTTGAACTAAAGGAGCTTAACAACTTCTATAACTAGAAGTTATTAGACACATTGACTAGATCTATAGAATTAGTTGTAGTGGCACCATTATTATCGGTTATAGTATAATTTATTGTAGTAAGATTGTTTAATAGTACTGTAACATCAGATCACTGGAAATCTGACAACGCACCATCTTTGGTAGATAACTTTCATCAAATCACTTCCCCATCTTCATCTCAAAAAAATAATCATATCTTATATTTGCCACCTTCGAGCTTTATAGATGTACTATCTCTAATAATATAAGGTGCTTTATTTTCAGTATTAGTAGATGATATGCTAATATTTATTGATTTACTAGTAATAGAATTTGTTCATATAGCCTCTACGGTTATCTGTTTGTGTCATCACTTATCTCCTCAAAAATCTATCTTTTTTATATCAGTTACATTTTTTTTATTGTAATTGTAACTAGCAACTACTTCGCCTCATACATATATATTTACTGATTTGATATTATCCTGTCATACTATATTATATCGTATAGATACCGGATTGGTAACGACATCTCAGTCAGACGGTTTGGATATATTTATCAATATTTTTGGAGAAATTCAATTTGTATTTACGTCAAATACTCATCCTCCACTAATGATATTACTATCTCATGTACCAAATCTCCTTTCTATACACTCTTCTCCTGGTTCTCAATTATACTGTTTGTCAGTGATAAGTTTGCCATCAGCGTCATATACCTCTACTGCATATCACTGTCATGTGTACTTCATAATATCCTTTAAATCTCTCTTATCCGGCATAAATGTCTGCGGTTCGGTTATATATACAGTAACAATATCGCCTGCTGGTGTGAGTTCAGAGATTTTACCCATACAAAGTCAATCTAATTCTATTTTTCTTACTCACCCATCATATTCTGTAGGTAAGTTATTTATATATCATAGCGTATTCACTCTAAATGCAGAAGGTGTTTTATCGGAAGCAAGTTTTCAACTATATTTAGATATAGTGACCTTCTTTACCTCTACGGGCGTCATATCTTCATTTGTAAGGTAGCCACTAGACTTAAGTTTTGACCAGAATGTATACCAAGTTTGGTAATTTATCCACCCACCATATGCATTTGGTTTCATGGGCTTACCATTGGTATTTCAAGCTCGAAATATTGTAACTTTACTAGGAGTATATGTAGCAAGCCAACCGTCTCTAGGTAATATCTTATCACCAGATCTCCAATTACTTGTACCAGTTTTATGTGCAAATTTGATACCAGGAAATGCAAATTTCCTTGCCCAATCAGGAGGAAGGTTCGAGAAGTCAGATAATATATCCCATATAAGATAAGCAACTCAAGCTGGTATCACTTGCGTTTGTCTTTTGTTTTGTTTCTTATATATCAAAGTTCAATCCGCTGCCCTAATTTCTAATATAGGATCAAGTTCTCAAGGTTTGCCAGAAGCTGATAAATGAGAATACATATTTGCCAGTTCTATAGGTTTCATTTCAGCAGATCAAATGGCCATGGGTGGTCCATAATCCTTATTTGGATCAAAAGATGTAACTCACATTTTTTGCGCGAATTTAATAAATCACTTATCTTCTCATGCTGCATAATACATCTTAATAGCCGGGATATTCCTACTATATGCCAAAGCCTTTCTTAGCGGCATAGGTCACATAAATTTACCGTCAACGTCATCTGGGTCATATGTACCAAGTTTAAACTGTATATCATATATATAAGTATCTATAGTAAGAGGAGTATTTATAAAACCTAAAGCGTAAAAAAGTGGTTTAATTGTAGATCATGGTTGTCTCTCTCTCTGTATCACATCCACATTGCCATCTATGCTTTCATTGTAATAATCTGCTGATCATACATAAGCCAACACATCACCATTGTGGCTATCTATATGGATCAAAGCATTATTATTTCAACCATATTGCCTTACTCATGGCATAGCAGAATTAACACTATCTATAGCCATTTTTTGGATGTTATTATCTAATGAAGTCTTTATCGTTAATCATCACTTCTTCAATATATCTTCTCCATAACTTCATATATATTTATTATTTTCCTGTTTTAATAGGTCTATTATCCAGAAAACAAAATGCGGTGAATCAATAGTGATAGTCAATTTCTTAAAACCATATCAAAATGCCTCAATAAATGCTTTTATAAACTGTTCTTGTGTTATATACTCATCCTCGTACATCCTAGCAAGTACATAGTCTTTCCTTCAAGGGGTGTACTTCACATGATATGTCTGATTATTTATGGTAACATCCATGTCGATAGCTCCTTGAAGAAAATTTAATATACTATCAGATCTATTACTAGATCAAATCTTCCCTTTTATAAGGGTTTTTTCTATCTGTTCTTTGATGTAAGGATAGCCAGAAAATGTATCTTCTACGGCTTGTCATTCTGGATCTGTAATTTCAAGCGATCACATTACAAGCTCCTTATTTGTAGTAAGGTTATACCTTCATGGAGCCTGAGGTATGCTAGCCAATATACTTGATTCTAAAACATCTAAATCTTTGGCATTTTTACCAAAATATCACTTACTAGCCGCCTCTACACCATAGCTATTATTTCATAAGAATATATAGTTTAGATACAGTTCCAATACTTTCTCTTTCACCTCTCTATTTCTCTCTTTACTGGACATATCAGGATGTGCTTTTGCAACTTGCGCTTGTAATAATCATCATAATTTCAATGTAAGTATAATTTCTTTTAATTTTCTCTGAAGTGTTTTTTCATTGGTGAGTAATAAATTTTTTACCAACTGTTGAGTTATCGTCGATCATCATACAACATATCATCCATCTGAATTTACGTCATTTCGAAGAGCCCTCGCTATACCTACGAAATCAATTCATTGATTGGTCCAAAAACTCTTATCTTCTGCTGCTACTATAGCATTTTGCATATTGGCACTGATATCATCTATATCAACATATTCTCTATTTTCATCAAATAGTTTGTATAAAACTTCACCATTTCTATCTGTGATAGTTGTCGTTTGCGCCAAAGTCAATGTCTCTATCTGCTTCAGATCAGGCATATCTTTGAGTATGTAATGATAGAAAGCAAAACCACCTATTGCGAGAGGAAGTAAAACAAGTCACAATATCAATCCTATAATCAATTTTTTATTTTTTAACCAAGACGGATGGGAGTTGTAATCCATAGATTTATAGATGCTACCTATCTTAGATCAAAATCTTTTGTTGGATCAGAAGCTTGCCCTAGAACCAAAGTTATTACCAAAATTTGACCTTGGAGATCATGATCATCTTGGATATATATTTTTGTTTTGATTGTAATTCATCATAAAATATAAAGATAAACTGATATTAAGAATTTAAGTATAAAAAAGTAAAGATACACTGATAAAGTATGAATATGTCCAAAGTATAATAAATATAAATCAAGGATCTATAAAGGTTTATATATAAAAATATTTTGTTATACATACCATGATTAGTATATATAAATATTAGATAGATAATCAAGTAAAGTGACACTTGAAGTCGAAATAAATATCATAAATACTTCTAGCAATAGTGGACAACAACCATATTTAATTAATAGTATAAATTAGCCAACAGCATAAACCAAGATTTACATAATATCTTTCTTTCCTACAACAAGTGTATTTGCATTGGTATCAAAGTCATCTCACCAAGATCACTCTCTACTAACAAATCATACTTTTTTTATCACAAATCATGACAATTTGAATAACTTAATAAGTTGTCTTTTGGGGAATATATGGTAAAATCTAAAATATCTCTCTCATCAAGATACAAAAGGGACAAGTACATCTCACCATGCACGAGTAAACAATAGTAGTACAAACCTCAGCATCGATCAAATTACTGATGACAAATACTTGAAAACGAACCAGCTACTTCGAGCCCAGTTAGTCATGATAAGTAATCACTCTCGTTTCAACGATCTATAACACAGCCGCAAAAAAGGCATCCTCTGGTATCAGAAAAGATGTTGATAACTAGCTATACATACAATAAAATCAAACTGTTCTTGTTTTGTAGATTTGAGATAATCTGATATATCTTTTGCGATCCGTTTTGCATTTACATCATCGTAATCTTTATCAGCTTGTTTTATAAAACTCTGTGAGAAATCAACTCATACATACTTGATCTCTATATCAGTCAGATTATCTTTCAAATATCCATAAAATCTACCATCACCGCATCCTAGCTCGCATATCTGGATAGTAGTCAATCAATGTAGATCTATATACTCTCTAATCTCTTGCAAAATATAGTCAAACTCAGGTCGGTGCTTTTTCCTTGTATGAGAAAATTTGTTGTTTTCTTTGTTGTAAAAGTATCTTAGTTGTTGGTAGATAGTGTTGTTGTCCCAGCCAAGTTGTTTCCAGAAATCAGAAAAATACATTGGGAACTTTCTACACCAATCTACTATCTCAAATAAAAATCAGTTTGACTTGTCAGACATGGTTAAATTATATCCATATTTTGATTGTAATTGCAAATGTAAATATGGTAATGGCTATAATCTAATTATAACAATAAAATCTATTGACAAAATATATAAAAAATATATTAGTAAAATATCGACAGAAATTTGCTGGACGATATTGTTCTTTAACAGCTTTGATTGAAAAGGTGTTTTTGAGTAATAAAAAAAATAATTGTTAACAAAAAAAATAAAATTTAAAGTTTATGAAACATTTTTTAATTTTAATCTTGCTATTGATTACAATATCAGGACAAGCACAATCAGGTGTAGATCTAACTACTTCCTTCTTATCTGAAGATGGGAAAATCACTGCAGTAGTGAGCGATAATTACCAACTACCCAAAGTAGATACTTTACTTAAAGTATCTGGAGACTTATCCAAGCTTCCAGGCACAGCAGAACAAAAATTACAAGCTTTAAAAACCCCAGGACATAAAGTAGTCGTATTTATCAAAGATACTACTATCTA
The DNA here is from genome assembly GCA_039809405.1 of Candidatus Absconditabacterales bacterium. Lineage (GTDB taxonomy): Bacteria > Patescibacteriota > Gracilibacteria > Absconditabacterales > Absconditicoccaceae > JBDHUX01. The sequence goes on along the minus strand of JBDHUX010000012.1, from coordinate 10,420 downwards.
CAACAAATGGGGTACAACAGCTTTCGAGTACCAAAAAGAGAGTTTTATAAGCTCTCCGGACGGTAAGGATCTCAATTACTACGAAGATCTAAATCCAGCTAGTCAAAGACCTGCGTGGGAGATGTATTTATTGTATCTTTATATCGTATTTTGTGGTTTTATGATTGCATACAAAAAAGATATGGTAAATAAAGATGAAGGGTTTGGGCTTGTGTTTGGGCTTTTGTTTGGGCTTGGGTTTGGGCTTGGGCTTTTGTTTGGGCTTGTGCTTGTGTTTGGGCTTGTGCTTGTGTTTGGGCTTGTGCTTGTGCTTGTGTTTGGGCTTGTGCTTGTGTTTGGGCTTGGGCTTGGGCTTGGGCTTGTGTTTGGGTTTGGGTTTGGGCTTGGGCTTGGGCTTGGGCTATGGATCCCAGCGATAGTATGTATATTATTATATATGATGGCATACTTAGTTACAAGACAACTAAGAAAAAAAACTCAAATCATCAATCAATCAACAGCTAGTTAAAAACTTACTCCTGTCTTATTATGTTTTTACATAGTAAGATGGGAGTTTTTTTGCAAACAAGTTTATATCCTACTTCACAATTTCAAGTTTTTTTAGATAATCTATATATCTATCATGATCTTGTGGATATTTTTGCTTGAGAAACTCTATCAACATACTCTGCGTGTACTCTACTGATGTCTGCACTTGTTTACTTGATATCTCTAGGATTATCTTTTCATTGATCATGGTATCGTGTTTTACTACAAACTCCTTGAGTTTGTGATTTAGCTTATCTTCAAATATATTATCTTTATCAGTGATATCAGACTTGGACTTGAGGATCAGCGAGATATTTTGTAAATCCATCTCTCTATGTGAGAAGCCAATATCTAGATCACCGCTCAGATACTCTTCACTTTGCTTGGTTATAGTAGCAAGTTTATTGGTAATATCAGACTTGGATATAGGCTGATTTTGATACTCCAGACTCATGTATAGATTGATATGTGTATCGTAAGCGGTCCGGTTGGTCATATTATCATCACATCTTCGCAGATACCTCAGATCATCCATCTCTCATCTGGATGTAGCTCGCACTGCTCCACAACATAAGTAATTTTTGTACTGGAAAGGATGATGTATATGTCCAGATATAAGTTGCAATCAATATATATCACACCACTCAGGATAAAGTCATATATCATGTTTATCAAACTTGGACTGAAGTCACGGAAACACAGTATCCAGGATATAATAGTGATGTATCACTACAAGTTTCTTATCAGGATAGTTTGCATAATGGTCAAGAAGTCTATCAAGCAACACTTTGTTTACTTTGGCACTTGCTTGTTGATTGGTAGATGTAGACTCCAAGTCTAGCAGTATCTTATTCTTGATAGAAGTTAGTCAATCTTTATTTGGTAAACCATCCAGATCGTAATTCAAATCAGATCATCACATATCTACAAAAGGATCATGTGGTAAGTAAAATATATTATAATCTGATTTATCTACTGACATCGGCTTGGTTATAAATTTGAGTCAAATAGATTGAGACATATCGTTTATGATATCAAAAGCATAGCTACCTTCACTATAAACAAAATGACCACTAAGCCAGTCATGATTACCTGCCAGCATATAAACTTTCCTACCTTGATTATATAGTCTGACCATCAACTGAAAAAGTTTCATCAACATATTACGATCATAACTAAACATATACACATAATCTCATAAAAAAATCACCTCTTTGTCATCCCATTTATCAAAAAACTCCTCCAGTTTATGCAATATAGCTGGTCAGTATTTGTTGTTAATATGTATATCTGGGATAATAATCATATGATATATGTATAATCTGATTGATAGTTATGGACATACTAATCAATTGATAACAAATATCAAATACGATTTGAATGATTCGTTATAGAACTAAGTTATAGAACTAAAATACTCTTGTTATATCATTTGTATAATTATTATCATCTCAACTGTAGTAACTTGTTTCGTATTTATTACGGAAGAGAGATTTCTAAAAATTATTTTATAATCGCAATAGTATTGAGGTTTTTTTCAATAGACTTGTCCCGCTAAATAGCAGAGTTCAAGATAACAGCATTGATTGGAAACAATTATTAATACTGGATCACAAATAATAATCTAACACACAATAACTTGACTTGAAGCAATAAATATCTATACTATCGCCTTCTGTAGTTGAAATATAAATATAATGGATCAAATTTATAAAAATAAACCGCTAGTTATTATCACAGCACCGTCCGGTGCTGGTAAAACTACACTCACAAGATATCTACTCGAAATATACGATGTATTAAAGTTTTCTGTTTCATCTACAACTCGTCCTATAAGATGATCTGAGATAAATGGAGTTGATTATCACTTCATCAGACTTGATCAGATGGAACAAAAAATATCTGACTGAAAAATGTTAGAACGAGAAGAAGTATATCCTGGTAATATATACGGTACAGACAAAAATGAACTCAAAAAAATACGAGACACTGGACATATACCTTTACTCGATATAGATGTAAAAGGAGCATTAAATATCAAAGCCATCCGGCCAAATATTCTTAGTATATTCATATCTCCACCTGATATAAATACATTGCAAAATAGACTAAAAGAAAGAAATACAGATACAGAAGAAAACATCAAGATAAGAGTAGATAAAGCAAACTACGAAATGAATTACGCAGATAGTTTTGATATGAAGATAATCAATGATGATTTAAATAAAGCAAAAAAAGAGATATCAGAAGTAGTATGAACACGATTAGAGAAGATTAATTGGATAGATGGTTAGTTAATTATCGTTATCGGTATTTTAAGCTTGTAAAATAGAGTATATTTTTTATATAATTAGTTTATACTATATCATCAAATCTCAAACAATATACAATAGTTGATAATATAAAATCAAATTATTTTTATATCATTATAAATTATAAATAACAATGTCCAAAGAACTAAAAATTAAAATTGAAAAAGGTCAGAATGCAAACTATCAGATAGCTATAGAGATAGATGCTCAAAATCAAGAAAGCATGAAAGAAAGCACTTATACAAATATACAAAAGACCTACAAAAAAGATGGATTTAGAACATGACATGTTCCTTTGGATATCATCAAGAAAGAGGTGAATGCAGCATATCTTGAGGTAGAAATACTTGAAAATACTATAAATAGATCTTTACAACAAGTCCTAGATACTTACAAAGATATCAAATGGATATGACAACCTTACAACCTTGACAAAAAACAAGAATGAGATAAGACTATCGTAACTTACAATTTGGATACTTATCCAGAAGCCATAGAAAAAAACTCAAATTATAAAACTATCAAACTTGATAAAGTAGATGGCAAAATAACAGCCGACGACATCAAAGCAGCCATAACAAATCTTGCAAAAGAGTACGCCACTTATGAGCCGTCTGATAGTATAAATCACGATACTACAGATAGACTTATAGTGAAATATCTAGACAAAGATGGGCAAATTTTGCATACTAAGACTATATTTACAGAACATCAAGATAAACATGACCCTTTTTTCAAGGCGTTAGATGGCAAAAAACAATGAGATATAGTTACAGTAGATTATAAAAATATTCCAGAGAAATTAGACTACACACAAGATAACAATAAACCAAGTAACATAGAGATAACAGTAAACAATATAGTTATAGAAAAACTTGCAGAGATAGATGATGCACGAGTAAAAGAAAAATTTGGTGGTGAAGGTATAAACGATCTAAAAACTCTAGAGAAAAAGATATCTGAACAAATGGAAGAGTACAAGTATCAACAAGAGTTAACCAAAGTAGTAGATGAGTATATAACCAAAGCAAAAGACAGTTTTGATATATCTATACCAGATACTATCATAGAAAGTGAGTATAAAAATAGGTACGATAATTATGTCAAAAGATTTGGGAGCAAAGAAAACTTTGAGAAAACCGTCCTTGCAAATCCAGAGTGACAGCAGATGATGGATAAATTACAAGATGAGATCAAAGTAGCCAGTAAAACAAGCTTGGAGAAGTTCTTCATCTTCCAGAAACTAGTAGAGTTACTTGATGTAAAAGATGTAAAACGAGATCAGGAATTGGACGCAGAACAAAAACTATACGATCATCTAAGTAAATAATAATAGGAAGATAATCTGACTTATTACAAAAGACCAATAGGACTAGATCTTATTGGTTTTTGTTTTTACTAAAAAGTATTGGTTAAAATATAGATCTGTCAATATGATAACAAATAGTTATCAGATTTTTATATAAAATACTTGACAAGTCCCCCCACGATTATAATTGTAGTATCATCCTGAGATATGGGTTATTTATTTTATTGCAAATTATATTATGAACAAAAAAATTCTTTTGTGAACTATATGAACATTAGTATTAACTGGTGGAGTATGGCTTGAAGTTAGTCAATATCAAACTAACAATGAAGCAAAATTTGATACACAGAGTTGTGTGTGAGCTGAAATCAAACCTAGCGGCGATGTAGATGCAATCTGAATGGGTACTCCATGTCAGAATACATGTAAAGCTACTCTTGATAAGTGTCTCTTAGCAGCAGGAAGCGTCTATGGTGATACTGAATCAGTGAAACGAGATACAAATGCATGTAGTAGGGCATATAATTTATGTATGCAATGATGTCTTATGGATAGCACGTCAGATAAGGAAAATAATAGTTGAAAATAATGGAGAAGTAGTTAAGTTTACTTCACATTGGGTAATATTTTATCTAATTTTTCCTCTATCATAGACCACGACAATTTATGATTATCTCACCTCGTAGCAAAGCTACGAGGTGTTTTATTTTCAAAAACACCTCTATTACTTATACCTTATCTGTGTTAGTAAGTTATACAGTACATTGGATGTGTTCAGATTGGTCTGTAAAGATTGGATAGTTTGCATGATACTATCTGTGATATGTTTATCGTGCTTGTACAACATAGCGACAATCTCTAGTGTAATATCAAGTAGTCATAATTTATTGATATCTACAAGTTGTATATGTAGATCTGTAAGCATATCATCACCATGTAAATCTAGTTCTTTCAAAAAATCATAAAGTAGTTTGTAATTCTTCTCGTAGACAAATCTATATAATAATCATGGTCTGCCCATAGATACCTTTATGAGAAAATTACGATCTATCTCTTGTATATCTCGAGTTGATAGTAGAGAAAGCAGTTTATCTTCATCTATCACTGGGAAATGAAGCATAAATCATCTAGATAGTATGGTAGATAGTAGTTTGTTTTTATTACTACAAGTTGCAAATATAAATACACCATCAGTCGGTTCTTCAAATGTCTTGAGTAAGGCATTGGATCCTTCGTCATTTAGTCTTTCGATATTTTCTATCAAGACTATCTTATACTTACCGTATGGGGATGTAATAAGCCACTCATTGATCTCTCTTACTCATAAGTCTTTGTATATAGAGCCATCAGGTAGTTCAATTTCGGGATCTTTTGGTAGTTTCACTTTCAACATATGGTGCGTTCAAGTCATCTTAGAGTTAGATCACTTAAGCGATAGCCACTCATCAGATAGATCCCTGATGTGCAAAAAATCATGATATAAATAATCTCATAGTAGGTTCTTAATCTGGTCTATCAAGTAACTAGTTTTGCCGATATACCTTGGTCACTCAAATATAAAAAATCAGCTTCTACTATTGCCTTCTCTTATATTGGCAAATAGATTGTTCATGTATGATATAAGCTGATCTTGATATATATACATCTATATAGTTAGACTTAATTTTAGATATCTAATGTAATTGTATTAGTTTGCAACTACTACTTTACTTGGTTTTATGGTAATTTTTTTCTCTCCATCAAAGTAATAATATCAAACTTCAAATTCTTTGATAATTTTGCCATGTAAATCTCACAAATTATAATTTTTTTTTTCTCAATCTAGAAGTATATTGTTGGTATGGAGATAATTTAGATCATCATCTGTAGCATCTTGCACCATAAGCACTTCATGCAAACTAGTATCGGGAGATAATCATAAAGATACTATCGGATACACTCACATATTTGCAAGCTCTTGAGCTATAAATCACTCATACGTAAGTTTTAATCATTTGATTTGTTCATTTTTAGATAGATCATCATCCAAATGTAAAAAAAACATCCTAATGCCTTCAAGTAACTTTTGAAATTTTGCAACTATCTTTGATAATTCAAGGTATTTATTCTCTTTTCTCTCGATCTCAAATTTCCTTACTGCTGTGTCAAATTCGGTCTTGATAGCAGCACTAAAACGAGTTATCTTATCAAGATCAGACTTGAGTTGTTGGTTTTCTCACAAAAGATCTTGTATAGACTCTTTGCTGGTATCAGAAAAATTGCTAGATGGTTGTCCTTCAGTTTCTCCAGTCATACTTATATCTTCAGTATTTTGATCTAAGTTATCTACCTTATCTGGGCTTGTTTTGTTTGTATCAGTCATTTTTTTGTATAATTGAATAATATAAATCTAATATCTAATATAAATCTATAAATTCTAAGCTTGCATAATCAAGCCAATATAGAACAAATATTTTACTTAATAAATCAGCTTATCTTCTCATAATCATAAATGATATTTTTGTCGCTCTTTAGTAGTCCATCAAACTTATCTATCGCATATATAACACTGCTATGATCCCTGTCAAATCGCTCACCTATCCTCTCAAGTGTCCATCAAAGCTCCTTCTTGATCAAGTACATAGCCATCTGTCTAGCCAAAGTAATATGCTTTTTCCTACTCTCTCATTTGAGTTCATCTACTGTGATATTGTAATACTTTCATATCTCTCATACTATCTTATCGATATCTATATAATCCGATCTATCTTCTATAACCTCTCATTGCGGTAATTCATCAGTATGTTTTACAATCTTGGTGTTGTATCACATAGATCTCAAAGCTTGCTGGATATCTTCAATTCATAGTTCTTTACCAAGTAGTTGTTTCTTGGTTATAAGTGTATTGGTAATTCACTCAAGTTCTCTCACGTTGGTAGTTATATTTTCTGCAATTAATCAATATAGGTTGTCTGGTAATTGTTCTCATTTTGCTTCCCATTTGGATCACAATATCGCTACTCTTGTCTCAAAATCTGGCATCATGATCTCGCATATAGTCCCAAGTGCAAATCTTGTTTTCAATCTTTCTTCTATAAGCGTCAGACTCTTTGGTGGTCTATCTGAAGATAATATGATCTGTTTGTGTTTATCCACAAAGTCGTTAAATAATCAGAAAAGTATATTTTGACATGCGTCTTTACCACTGATACTTTGTATATCATCAAGCATCAACACGTCCACATCATCAAATTTGGATAATAACTTGGAGACAGAGTTTTTCCTTATAGAGTCTATGATTTGGGTGACGAGTTTGGAAGTAGGTAGGTAGACTACAACTTTATCAGGATATATAGATATGATCTTATTGGCTGTTGCTTGTAATAAGTGCGTTTTTCAAAGTCAGACATTACCATGTAAAAAGAAAGGATTGTGAGCCGTACCGAGATGATCTACAATATTGTTCATGATAGTATAAGCAAACTCATTATTGGTTCATACTATATAGTTGTTAAATTGGTATTTCTTGTCAAACAGCACTCAGAAGTACTGTGTCAAAGTATCAGTGTGTTGCTCATATACTTGTTTCTTTGTTTTTAAATTGGATTTATTTTCTGTCTTGGCCTCTCTGGTCTCTACAATCTTTTTTATATCTATATCTGTCACAAATCAAGGATCAATTATAAGTTGTGTCTTGTAGTGAGGGTTATAAACTTCTCATATACAGTTGTCTATCTCAGTGATAAAAAACTTGTTTACCTGCGTTTTAACAAACTCATTTGGGACGGATATGTAAATAATCTGCTTATCTTCATCTATATTACTTATACCACATTGATTAAGAAACGACAAAATCTTCTTGCTATCAAGATAAGTTGCAAGTTTTTGCACTATAGAAGTCCAGATCTGTCAAAATGTGCTCTGTATGATATGTATATAATCTGATTAAATATGACTAGCAAAATTATATAAAATTTGTTTTGATTTACAACCAGAAGAAGGATTATATTTTTCAATCCATAAAAGCATAACCAGCAGATAAGTTTAGCTCCTTATATAGCTCGACCGCTTCTGTATTTTTTATATCTACCAAAAGTCTCATATGATCACATCATTGTTCTTTACTTCGTAGGGTAAATTGTTTCATCAACTCTTTTCATATACCTTGAGATCTATAGCTATCTCGTATATATACACTATCTAGATAACTCCATATGCCACCTCTAAATTTTGATAAGTAAGGATAAAGATACCCATTGAGATGCCATATAATTTCATTGCTCGAAACATCTTTTACAAAAAGAACTAATGACCGGCTTTCTGTTAAATAATTTTTATATAATTACTTAGTCTCATCTAATTCATAATAGTTTATTGTAATATCTTGATCGTATTTTTGATTCATATAATTTATAAACTCTTTCTGTAAATCCATAAGAGCATCAAAGTGATCTATATTTCATCTATATATGTTTATATTTTGCATATCAGTAATTTATATGATAAATATAGTAAAACTACAAAAAAAACTGGGGATCTAGGAATCGAACCTAGACATACGGATTCAAAGTCCGCTATCCTACCTTTAGATGAATCCCCAATTAAATTATCATATCGTGAGTATACAAATAATAGATAATGATACCTTATACAGATATCGCTATACTATTTTGATAAAATTCATCATAATAATTTGCTGTAAGATTTCAATGTAAAATAAATAAAATAATCACATTAGGAAATAAATATAAAACAAAACTGACCTACTTTTTTTGCAAAATTAAATAAGTCAGTTTAATAAGTTACAAATCCTGTGAGTTTATTACTACCGCTTTGACATCTATTCTACAGTCGCTATACTTCAAGTAGCAGGTGTTGTTTCTATAGTTCATATCTCTACAGATTGTGCAAATTCGTTCCAAGTAGTATCATTGGATTGGATTATAAATACTTTGCTACCATCTGGACTAGTTTGTACATTGGTTCATGCTGGTAGTTTAGATTTGATAGTATCAGGAGAAAGTTTTGATGCGCACTCGTATATATTGACTCCATTTCATATAGAACTATTGTCTCTATCTGTGTATGCTTTTACTCATATATTTACATAACAATTGGTGTCGCTAAGTCATAGGCCTGTATTTATATTGGTACCTTGATATAGTACATTTTTGGATGGGAAAGTTACACTATATCATCATCTTGTAGAGTTAAAAACTATACCGCTCGCAGATAAATTTGGAACTGTACCTACTTTTGTTGCAACTGGAATAGTGTCACTTTTATCTTTTTCTGGTATAATTATTGTATCATCATTAGTTCAGGTTGTGACTGTACCAGAAGACGATTGGTTATCACTAGATCATTTGCTATAGTCAGTCACTTTGACTACCAATCTATTGTCTTCAATAGTTGTAGATATACTACATGTCACCTCTTTACCATCTATATCAAGTCCATCAACTATAGTCATCCATATATTGGATACATTTCTAGTCTTCTGTGAGACTATGGTAGTCATCCTACTACTAGTATCATAACAGTAATTTTCATATATATCAGATATGTTATCCTCAATATAAGAGTTATTTATAGATGTAAGCATACTAGATAGGTCGTAAAATAATTGGTCACTATCTGTTTTAATTTTGTATCAGATAGTATTATCAGACGATCACAACCGGCTACCATCAGCTTGCTTTACAAATATCATACCACCAATAGTTTTAAATGTATCTATTGTGTCAGCGCCGTTTAGCAGTGCATTGCAATCTCTTGTAGGATCATTAGCTTGGCAGTTAAAATATATCAGAGTTGCGACACTACTCCCATCAGTAAACACTATACTACTAGATAATACGGATACATCTATAGAAAGATTTGCACTCTTATCTATCATTAACTTTGCATCAGGGATAAATTGTATTATACCACTTGAAGTAGTTGTGTCTATATCTCATGTCGCCGTAGATCAAGTATCTATCGTCGTGTCCATATCTGTGTTTTCTGTATTTTTGTTGTTGGCAAATATATACCATGCTCACAAAAGCACTCATAATATTGCGAAAATCCATATATAGATACTAATATTGTTGGATTTCTGTCTCCTACCTTGAATCATTACCATGTTCTTATTTTTATGTTATAAAGAGTTTTAATTTATGTAAATTTATATGAAGATATATTGATATAGTATACATCGATATGCTTACTTTATGACAAAAAATACAAACCCATAATCATCACATTTTTATAATAATCTTATTTGATAAGATATCAATAGAATGTCAAA
>JBDHUX010000011.1:0-17250 GCA_039809405.1 Candidatus Absconditabacterales bacterium | reverse complement strand
CAAGAGAACTTGTAGAAAATAGAATGAGTGAGGTATTACCAACTATCTCTGACTACGATAAACTTGTAAATATACGAAAAAATACTCCTTCTAACTCCAAACCAAGAGAACTTGTAGAAAATAGAATGAGTGAGGTAATTGATAATGAAATGGTTATCATTGATAAAGAATGCTTCAAATCTATATTAAATAATTTATCAAAGAAATATATTATAATAAATGATAAGATAACTAACTCATGGAAGAAATACTTATCAAAGGTAAGTACAAAGTAAAATAAGGAAATGCTGAAAAAAACTATCAAAGCAAACTCTCAATTATCAATACTATAATCTACTATGATACTTCTAGTTTATACTTTCAAAAAATATTTCTCGAGAAATATGCAATGATAATTTTTCCCGAAGAAGTATATTTTGTTTAAATTATAAAGTTTTGTATTGTTTCCATAATTTTATAAGTCAAAAATCAGGATGATATAGTCGTCTTGGATTTTTTGTTTAGTTTATTTTGGTTGTAATTATTATAAAAATTTTTATAAGTTGATGATGTAGTATTGTCAGCTTATTTTTATATATCTGTACTACAATTTAAATAAATATATTGAGTATGTCTAACTGGAAATATGCTATCTGACTTGAAGTTCATATAAAACTTGCTACCGGTAGCAAGATATTTTGTAATTGTCAAAATACACAAGAGTTTGATCAAGCAAAACCAAACCAATATATATGTCCCGTCTGCACCGCCCAACCTGGAGCTATGCCAACAATAAATCCTGAATGCATAAAAAAAGCTATGATACTAGCAAAACTATTTAACACATCTATCAATACTGGTTTTACTCGAGATCGCAAGTCGTATTTTTACCCAGATATACCTATGTGATATCAGATAACCCAGTTTTACAATCCCATTATCAAGTGAGGTAAAGTATCGTTTTACTCTGATAACTTTGAAAACACCAATACGATTCAAATACACGAAGCGCATCTTGAGAATGATACCGCCAAAACTGTCAATATAGACAACAAGACATTCATAGATTATAATCGTGCGGGGACGCCACTTATTGAAATTGTTACCAAGCCATGATTTACTTCTGATACACAGGTAGTAGATTTTTTGAAGGAATTACAGAAGAATATTAAATCAAATGATATATGATATGCTGATCTTGAGAAGTGACAGATGAGAGTAGATGTAAATATTTCTGTATCTGATACAGATAAACTTGGAGATAGGGTAGAGATAAAAAATATTAACTCTTTCTCTGCTATAAGAAATGCTATCAATTACGAGTTTGTAAGACAGTCAGACCTGCTTTCACAGTGAAGTTTGGTGGATCAGGAAACAAGAAGGTGGGACGATGCAACATGAACGACCAAAACTATGAGAAGTAAGGAAGATGCTATGGATTATCGTTATGTGCCAGAGTCAGATTTGCCAAAAGTACTTTTGGATGGTTTTGGAATAAGTGATGATATGAAGATAGTTACAAACTTTGAGATCGTATCTAGATATAAGAATTACTGATTTCACAAAGAGTATATCTATGGTATTGTAAATAATGATACTGTATCTGAGCGATTTGAGTATGCAGTGGGTGAGTGATATGATCCAAAAACTACTGCAAAATGGTTGCTATGATGATTTGCAAGTATAATCAATGATAAGTGATCTGATGCTGTGTTATTTGACAAGGATAGGTTTGTATCATTTTTGAATCTAATTAAAAATAAATGATACTCTGATAATATCAACAAACAAATATTTGATGAGTTGCTCAAAACCTGAAACGATCCAGATAATATATGATCCAAATTTGAAATTGATAATAATCTAGATCTAGAACAGATAGTAGATGATATTATAAGTAAAAATAATACAATAGTAGAGCAGTATAAGTGAGGTAAGGATAGTGTGATATGATTTTTTGTTTGACAAGGTATGAAAGTTACATCTTGAATTGCAGATCCAAATGAATTAAAGTCACTTTTTATATCAAAATTAGGTTAATTACATGTGCGTGTTATATTACAAATACGACAAATAATAAAGCAAATACATCAATTATAGCATCATTTAGTGGTTTCACTTATCGTATCAAGATATTAGGTATTTTAGCTTGATTTTTCTTTTTACATTATTATATTATTAGTAATAATTTTATTACTTTTATTACGATAATTTTTAATATTATGATTGACATGGAAAATAGGATAGTGGGCGTTGTAACAATTAATACAAAATGACAACTTATCATACCTGTTGAAGCTAGGAAAATCCTAAATTTAAAACCATGAGATAGTATGATATGCATGACTAAGTGAGATAAACTTATATGATTTGTAAAAGCTGAGGACATTAAATCGTTTGTATCTACGATATATAGTCATATAGATAAATCAACTCAGACAGTAAAAAATAAGCTTGATACACTTATACAATTTGTAGAGGATAATAATCTATAAGCTTAGTAACTCATTTGTATGACTTAGATAATAAATTAAATTTATTTTAGAATTAAGAATATACTAAAAATATGTCACTTTGGGAGCACCTTATAAATGCCATAAGGAGTATAAAATCTAATAAAATGAGAACTGCTTTGAGTAGTCTTGGTATTATAATTGGTGTTTCTTCGGTTATTATATTGCTTGCATTTGGAGAATGAGCACAGAGAAGTATAACAGATAGTATATCTTCGCTTGGTACTAATCTGTTGACCATCATACCTTGATCATCGTCTTCTAGCAAAGATAAAAAAAATGTCAGGAGTCAGACAGATGTATTTACTATGTTGGATAGTAATAGTTTGGATGGTATATCAAATGTGAAGATAGTAGCACCAAGTATAAATTGACAAAGGACCGCTATATATAAAAATAAAAATATATTAGCTGGGATCAATGGTGTAGTACCTCAAAATCTTGAGGCAAATAATTTAAAAATACAATTTGGTAGTTTTATATCAGAAAATGATCAATTACAATGATCCAATGTGGCTGTGATAGGTGTAGATGTACTGAAAGAACTATTTGATTGAAATAATCCTCTTGGTGAGTCTATCCGTGTATGAAATGCATTTTTTATAGTGATATGAGTGATGGAGAGTAAATCAGATCCGCTTGGTAATGCAGATAGTAAGATATACATACCACTATCAACTGCACAAAATAGAGTATTTGGTACCAAATATTTATCCCAAATTTCTGTAGTTGTAGATGATAAAGATCAAATAACTCAGACCCAAGAAGCTATTAAACTACACTTTTATAATAGGTTTCGTATTACCAATCCTGATGATGCAAATTTTAGTATCTTGAACTCTGCTGATATGTTAAAAACTATCAATGAGGTAGTATGAACATTGAAAACATTTTTGGCTGGTATAGCAGCGATATCTCTCATGGTATGAGGTATATGAGTTATGAATATAATGCTTGTTACTGTATCAGAAAGGACTAAGGAAATTGGTATCCGTAGATCTATATGAGCGCTTGATAAAGATATTATCTTACAGTTCTTAACAGAGTCTGTTATACTTACTTTACTTTGATGACTAATATGATTATGACTTAGTTTTATCGTGGTAGAACTTGCTAAAAAAGCTGGAGTTATGTGATATATTACACTACCCGTAGTGATACTTGCTACTTGATGTACTGTTTTTATAGGTATAATATTTTGATTGCTCCCAGCTCGCAATGCATCTAAATTGAAGCCTATAGATGCTTTGAGAGTTGATTAGCTACGATGGAATAGGGTAGCTTTAAAATAGACCGGTTATCTTGATATAATAAAATATTTAAAACAATAACTTAAAATAAGTAATGAAAATGTTTGTAAAAAAATATAAATGGTATATAGTCTGATTTGCTATTATCCTATTAATTGGTGTATATAATATCAATAGATCAAGGACGGAATATCTTACTGATAGTCAATTTGTAGATGTTAAGGCATGATCCATATCATCTTCTTTGCAAGCATTGTGAACTGTGAAAATTGTAAATAATCAAAAACTTACATTTGGTGTCAATGGTCGTGTTACCCATTTGTATGTAAAACAATGAGATATAGCAACTAAGGGACAAGTGCTTGCCGAGATAGATACTAGCGATATATTAAACGACATAGAACAACAAAAGCTTCAAGTTTCCAATGCAGTTATAAATTACAATAAATTATTTTCTAACACAAAAGAGTATCAAATTAAACAAGCACAAGCTGACGCTGAGAGACTCATATTTGCATCTTCTATGTGAGATATAGAATTGCAGCAACTCAATCTTGAGAAACAGGAGATGATTAGCGCACAGGAAAATAGCATCAAAGCTATAAAAGACAGATTATCTTTAAATAGATTAAAGATAGATACCATAAAGGGTGATATAAAATATACCACTTTGGCAGAATGACAGACGCTAAATGCGGCTGAAGCGGATAATAACGCAGTGTTACAGACAATAAAAAATACCATGTCAACTAGTGTCTTGGATGCCAAAGACTTGATAACAAATGTAAAACAGATGATGTATTTTGATACTACTGAGAAATATCCATTAGAATTGTGAGCTAGAGACTTTTCCGTAAGACAGAAAGCAGAAAATACTTACAATATATTTAAAAAAACCTTATCAGACTTAGAAAATGTTAGTACGCAGATACCTACCGACTACGCTTCTGCTAAAACTATACTTGATAAAAATAAAGAGTTATTACAAGGTTCCATGGAACTTACTGACGATGTATTTGCTGTATTGGATGCAAGTATAGATGGGACGGAATTACCACAATCTCAGATAGATATACAGAAGTCGACTATTATGTCACTTAAATCAAAATTTAACTTAAATTTGAATAATTTGACCAATCTTGATAAACAGTTAGCAACGGCGCTAGACCCAGAGATAACTAAATTAAATACTCAAAATATTATATCACAAAAAGAACAAAATTTACAAGATTTGCAAAATACAATAGATAATGATACTAGATCTCTTAAGGAGGCAGAAGATAAGTTGAATAAATTGCATCTGGATTATGATATTAAAATTCAAAATAAACAAAATGATATAGTGTTACAATCGAAAAATGCCGAAGTGGCAAGGTTGAGTGCCATATCTCTTGCAACCGGACCAACTCCGGATGAAAAGGCTTGAGCATCTAATATGATATCACAAGCTAAAGTGTGATTAACTAAGACTTCTGATAAACTTAAAGATTATCAAATAATAGCACTTTTTGACGGTAAAGTAAGTGCTATAGATTTTCATATAGATGATCAGATATCTTCATATATGGAAGGTATTACAATAGAATCATCATGATCATATGAGATCAATGTATTGATGGATCAGCTCGATGTAGTAAAGATGCATCCATGACAAGGAGCTACTATATCTTTTGATGCTTATCCAGATATGACATTTTATGGTTATGTATCTGCGATAGACCCTACCCCAGTAGAAGATCAGTGAATTGTGTCTTATAAGGCGACTATATTGCTTGACAATATTGAAGAGGCGATATATAATAAAATGTCTGCTACGGTGTCTATAGAAATAGACAAGAAAAATGATGTATTGCTTATACCATCACTAGCGCTTATAAGTTCTTGATATGATAATTTTGTAGAACTCTATAATGGCAACAAGATATCGATGCACAAGGTAGAAGTATGAATAAATAATGGTAAAAATATAGAGATTGTAAGTTGAGTAAGTTTATGACAAAAGGTAGTTGTCAGAAATTTTGGGGTAACAAATCCTACATCTTCATCACCTTTTGGACCACCGCAATCTCAAGAAGATAATCCAAGAATTCAAATGGATGAGATGGACAATGGCTGATCAAGATAATATTTATATTCATGTTTATGTTATAATGATATGAACATAATCTAATTTTCGCGATTTTTATGCTGATTGCTTATCTTCACATATATACTAAATGCAAAATTATTTAAAATTAACTGACAATAATACTGTATGCTATCACTTAGAGACATAAAAAAAATATATGCATCTGGAGATGAAGAGGTGGAGGTTTTAAAATGAATCAATTTAGAAATAAAGGAAGGAGAGTTTGTTGCAATCATGTGACCTTCATGATCAGGTAAATCAACACTTATGAATATAATATGACTTCTAGATACACCCACATCCTGAAGCTATATATTAGATGGAACTCCAGTAGAAAATCTAACATGAGATCAACAATCTCGCTTTAGAGGGCAGAAAGTATGATTTATATTTCAATCTTACAATCTTATACCAAAATTAACTGCACTTGATCAAGTTATGTTACCCTTGGCTTACCAATGAATTGGTAGAGAAGAAAGAGAGGACAGAGCATTGAAGGCACTGACTAAATTATGATTGGAGCATAGACTGGATCATAGACCAAATCAATTATCTTGATGACAGCAACAGAGAGTAGCGATAGCAAGAGCTATAGTATCAGAGCCAGCAATTATAATGGCAGATGAACCAACCTGAGCTCTTGATAGTAAAACTTGAGAAGATGTTATGAATGCATTAAAAAAATTACATCAAGAGTGAAAAACTATACTCATAATAACTCATGATCCTGTTATATCATCCTACGCCAAAAGGGTAGTTCATATTAAAGACGGACTAATAGTATAAAATTTATTTTTAGTCGTAAAAAACCGTTGAAATTAGTGTTAAAAAATTTATAAGAGTCCATACTGTTATGATAATTTCTAGCCCATATCGTCTAACGGTTAGGACTTGGGACTTTCAATCCCAAAATCGGGGTTCGATTCCCCGTATGGGTAATTAAAATTATTATCGTAATAGGGTATTATATTGTACTAGTAGATATTGTGGGTGATTAGCTCAGCTGGCCGAGAGCACCTCGTTTACACCGAGGGGGTCGTAGGTTCGAATCCTTCATCACCCATTTTTTTTTTATTATATTATTATAAATTATGATTTAAGTACGCAATAGGGTAGTAGTGGTTATGATAACTATAAGTTTCATTGATATAAAAATTAGTTATCACTCTCCTATTCAATTATTATAAAATCAAACTAGTAATATTGGATACAGTATAAAATAATTTATTTGTAAAATATAACGATTTTTCGAATGATATAAAATAATTATCACTATATAAAATCCTTATATTCATAGCTATTTTATTATTTTGCACAATATATCTTGTGCAATGTTATATATTTTTCAGTATAGTATAATAATAAAGAAAATAATAACTATGTTAAATCTCAATACTATAATTTTATATTGAGATAGTAAAGATTATAATTTTTATGATTTATGTATATTAGTTATATATACTATAAAGATTGTCTTACTTACATCAATATTTAAAATAGTAATTTCAAAAACCGCATACCTTCCGTTGTTTTTTTTGAATAAGCGATGTTTATCGATTGTTTGTGATAAAACCCCTATCACAAGAAAAATAGTAAAATTATTTAAATTTATTGATTTATTAAATGTTATAAAAAAAAGATTGATTATGATTTTTTACGTCTTAATCGATCAATCTATTTTTGTAACTACTTCTTTGCAGATTTTAATTTCTTGGATATCTCTGCAATCTTGGTTTCTAAATTTAATTTATCATCTATAGTAATCATACCATCTTCTATATATCTTGTAAGAGATTTTGTATAAAGTGATATTTTACTGGCAATTTCTCTATATTTATCACTAGATTTTAATCAATCTAAATTATTTTTTTTTATATTACTGTAATAACTTCCTACTTGTTCTTCTATATCATGTAGTTTTGATAATAAGTTAGATTTTATATCATTTACATTTTGTTTTATTTGGCTGATATTTTGTTTTGTCTCTTCTATGTCAAAATTTTCTACTTCAATTTTTATATCTGTCGCTATGTCCTTATTTGTATTGTATAAATATCTACCTATAGTTTTTACTTTATCAACTCACTTAGCTGTATCTAATTCATTTTTGAATTTTTTATCTTTTAGGTATCAGGTAACTATCTCTCATCAGATAATACCAACCGCAAGCCACTTTAGTCATCTCAGTAGTCACATTACTATATTAGTATTTTATTGAAGTAAAATGATTATATATTGTATGTATATTATATATTTACTAATGGGATGATTTCAAGATATACTGATCTATTTATATTTGTTTTTTATAGCTTTAAAGGGTATTATGTATGATGATATATTAATATTTTGACATAAAAGTCTTGACAAATATTATTTTGTGATTATAATAGCAGTGTAATAATTTTATAAGGACCATGATGATAAACTCGTGCCCGGTAAGCTTATAATATTATATTTATACTATAACACAAACTTATGAAAAGAGATTTTTTTATAAAACAATGTCAGTTGACAAAGTTATTTTTAGTGTGAAGTACTATTTTGTTTTCACAGATAGCTACTTGATGGACATATCCACTTAAACAAGTCGGGGTACCGCAGATAGAGTGCAAGGGTGTCCACTGGAGTGAATTACCATCCGAATGTAAAATAGATTTACCAATTATAAAAGGTGCCAACTATGCTGCCTATAAAAATAATAATATATATAGAGCTATATATAGCGATATATGGTGATCGTCTTACACAGATGGTTGGGACAATCTGGCTTGATGAAGTCCTGGTATAGATATTGCAACCCCAGAATGAACTCCAATATATGCAATATGAGACTGAGAAGTAATACAATCTAGAGAGATAGCATGATATGGCAAAAGTGTCACTATCAAACATATTATTAACGGTAAAGCTTACTATTCTTCTTATAGTCATATGAGTAAGATAGAGGTAAACGTTTGAGATAAAGTAAAAGAATGACAAAAAATATGAGAGGTAGGCAAGACTTGATTTACCATCTGAAGGTGGTGATATCATCTTGATTTCTCGATCAGTGATGCATATATGCATACCTATCCATATGGTTATGTTTGATGCAAAGCTTGATACATGAGTGCTGTAAATGATGGTGCTTGTAGAAATGAATTATTTGAAAATACTATAGATCCTATAGCTTTCTTAGAATTTCAATGAAGCGATAGTCAAATATCAATATTTGAAAAAAATATAATATCTATGGCATCTAAACAACTATCGACTACGGTTAGTGAGATAAAAAATACTCCAGTAGAAGAGCCGAAACAAATTTCATATATAGAAACTGTCCATGCTTCTGCGACAAATGATCCAAAAAGAAGAATCGTATCTATACCGTCTATAGACACTAAGATAGATAAAACTGCTATTGTGCCAACCGATGATACCGAAGCTATCTCAAATAAAACAATAATACAAAATACAAATAATATTGTATGACAAACAAATAATATTGCGTGACAAGATCAAGATATGTCCAACCAATGATTATCGCCCATAACAAATAAAGAGAAAAAACTTGCTTGAAGTACAGAGGTAACGCCTATGGATCTTGATTATAAATTAAAATTAGCAAAATTGAAAGCTAGTGCAGAGATCTCAAGAGAACCAGTTAGGATAAATGTAGCAAAAAAAGTATTGGATACTAGTCCTGCAGTCTGAGCATGATCAAAAGTAAACTATGCTACATCAGAGATACCAGTATTTAAAGATGGTAATCTAGAGATAAAGATAACCTGACTTTATAAAAAAGGTGGTATTACTTGGATAAAAAATCAAGATACACAAATAAAAGTAGTCATAAACACTATCTGAGTTGATGGCAAAAAAACTCCATTTGACGGTAAATTATCAAAACCTATCACATTCAAGTCTGCAACATCTGCTATCTTTGCTCCATACAACTACACAATAGTAGAAAACAGTTATATGATAATACACCTCTCCCCTATCGCCGTTTGAACAGATAGTTTGTGAGTTTACTATGGTGATAAGTTGCTTGGTACATACAAGATTAATATCAAATAACTCTTTCAAAATCAGTACAAACACTACTACCCTACTGCTATATGGTATGGGGTAGTTTTTATTTTATGATGAAATGAAGATAATCTGATTGTAAGTGAGAAATCCAGTTTGCAGATGGTTCCAGACTTTGACCTTTTAACGACCTGGATCCCTCACTTATGGTTCTCCGCAGTTTCGTCCGTGGCAGGCATGATGACAATATGTCCTGTCATCTCGACCGTAGTGGAGAGATCTCAATCCAAAAGGTTTCAAACCATATCGCTGGAGATCCTTCACCTGTGGTTCAGGATGACAGTAAACTTTGACTTTAGAGATAAAAATCTCTTGACAAAGAGAGAGAGAGATGATTATAAAATAATCACAAAAAAGATATTGTTCTTTAAAATTCGAGATGAAGTCTGTATACAGATCAAGTATCTCTGCACCTTTCTATCTGGTGTATCACTCAAAGATAGATGACAAAACAAGTCGTAAAAAATTAAATTATTTTCAAAAACAAAAAAATAAAGTAAAGAAAATGAAAGATCAAAAAAAAGATTTAATTAAAGCTGAAAATCAGCTTAAAAATGCCGTCATGTATAAAGTGACATCAGTGGTACTTGCATTTTGCACTGTAGTCTTTGCATTATCATTAATTGCAATAACCAATTTAGATAAAAATATAAATTTATCTTACATAGTTTTACTATACATACCTCCAATTGCAATGAGTGTTGCTCTTATAACAAGATCTCTAAAAAAGTTTGACCCCGTGCAAGTCAAGCTCTATGCAGAGTACCTGCAGAAGCTGGATGAGTACAATAATGAAATGCAGGAAATTAGGGCCGAAGGAGAAGGATGATTAACTATTTATAACAATATCTTTTTTGTAAAAAAAATAAAATGCCCTAGAGTTATTTTCTCTTGGAGCATTTTTTATTTTATATAAAAATAAATTGTATTTATAGGGTAAATTTATATCATAGCTAGGTTTATATTTATATATTTCTTATTATCTTTATATTATCATGGAGATACTTCCAAAGCAACGAGACAACAGCGAGATAACCGTGTCGGTACTATGACATTCCACAGTATTGATAAATATGTATGGCAAATTTATCATCACAGATCCTGTCTTATTTGAGAGAGTATGACTACAGATAGGAAAATGGAAGGTTGGCATAAAGAGAATAAGCCCTCTTGCGATAGATCTCAAAGATCTGCCGAAGATAGATATGATCCTGATCTCTCATACCCATATGGATCACTTGGATATCCAGTCTATCAAGTACATTGTTCGCAATAATAATCCAGATGTAAAGATAATCTGTCCGCATAATGGGAAAAAAGTTATAGGTAGCATAGCTAGCACGAATGAAGTATATGAATTGGATCGAGACAAGAGTGTAGATATTGATGGTATAAGTATTGGAGCGCGGGAAACGAATCATCGATGAGCTAGGCGACCTCGGAACAAAAGAAAACACACGAGATGATCCAATAAATCTCACAGTTATAATGCCTACATGATATCTACCAGAGACAAACGCATATTTTTTGGGTGAGATACCGCTTATATAGATATTTATAAAAACACCTGATATCAAGTGGACGTGGCCATTATGCCCATATGAGGTTATGACCCTCGGATTAGAAATCACTGCGATCCGGAGCAAGCAATAGATATGGCGCTTGATTTATGAGCAAAATATTTTATACCTATACATTGTGAAACTTTTATACTTGGCAAAGAGTGAATACATGCGCCTCGTAAACTCTTGACTGAACTAGTCCAAGATAGAAAAGATATACTACTATGATCACAAATTATCTGAGATATATTTATAGTAAAGTAAGGAAAGATAAAGATAATCAGATTATATTTATATAAACCCTTTAAAAAACTAAACAGACTAAATATTTTAAAAACTAAATAATACTATGAGAATATCAGAGATATATGCCTATATAAATGTAGTTATATTTATCGGTATTTTTATATTAGCCTGGTTCCAATATAGAAGAAAATTAACCCCAAAAAATAGACCAAATATTAGTTTTATAATACCTTGTTACAATGACTGAGATAGTGTAAGACATAGTATCAAAAGTATATTTGATAGTTATGATAATAGTAAGATAGAGTTGGTTGTGATAGATGACTGTAGTACGGATGATAGTTATGAGATCATACAAGAAGCTCAAATTCACTATAATTTTAAATTTATAAAAAACAAAAAAAACCTTGGTAAAGTCGGTACTTTAAATAAATATATACCAAATTTAAAAAATGATATATTTGTGATTATAGATGCTGACACAAAATTAAATAAAGAAGCAATAGATGACATAATAGCAAGATTCGAAAAAGATCCACAAGTTTCTTGAGTGAGCTGTTATTATAAACCAGCAAATAAATGAATACTACCTACTATGCAATATATAGAGTACACCAGCGCTAAAATAATGCGATGGGCATCAAACTATTTCTCTTGATACATTTTAGTGTGATGATGTATGGCAGTAAAAAAAGAAGATTTTATAAGGTTGGGGTGATTTAACAAGAGCGCTCTTGGAGAAGATTTTGATTTTGCTTGTAGACTTATAATAGACGGTAAAAAAGTAAAACATGGGCATTATGATGTAGAGAGTGTAGTGCCAGATAATATATGACGGTGGTTAAAGCAGAAATTAAGGTGGGGTGGTTGATTTACACAAACCATCATGTTAAATCCAAAAGTACTTGTTAAAAACCTATTTTTTACATTTGCAACTATATCGGTGCTATGGATAAATACAAATTATATGCATAAATTTTATATAAGTTTTATAAAAGAAAGTATATCTAATAGATTAGAACTTATGGTATGATGAGCAAATACCGCATCACTAATAAAATACAATCCATTTGATAAATTTTCATTGTGAGATCTTTGGTATTATATTTACAATTTATTCGATTTATCAAATTTTACATGAGATAGCTTGTCAATAATTAAACTTATGTTTATACTAGCAACTATAGTTTATATAATGCCACTAATAAAAAACTGGAAGCAAATATGGAAGATATTATATATTATACCATTTATAGCTCTATATATACCTATATATTGAGTTATGTGTATTGTATGATACCTTTATGGTATGTATAAGTATTTTACACTTTCACCAAATGACAGATGACGATAGTTATTAATTAAAGTAAAGACTAGATTAATGTAATTTTCCTTATCCTATTTTAGAATTACATAACGCAAAGATGAATTATAAAATATCAGTTATAATACCGGCCCATAATGAAGAGAAATATATCAAGAAATGCATAGATAGCTTATTGAGAAACAATAGAGAGTATATTTATGAAATCATAATTGTAGACAATGCTAGTGATGATAAAACATCTGATATAATAAAATCTTATGATAACATTAGATATGTAAGAGAAGATAAAAAATGACTCGTAAATGCTCGTCAGGTTTGATATAAAGTTTCGAAAGGGGATATATTAGCTTATATAGATGCCGATAGTAGAGTGCCACAAGATTGGGTAGACAAAGTAATAAATCATTTTAGAAATGACAACGATCTTGCTTTCTTGAGCTGACCATATATATATTATGATACCAATATAATTCAGAAGGTGTGAATTCGAATTTACTGGATCTTTGGATGATATCTATCATACCTAATCATATGATATCTTGGAGTATGATGAAATATGATAATAAGAAAAAATATACTTGATAAGATATGATGATTTGATATAAATATAGAATTCTACTGAGAGGATACAAACATAGCTCGCAGGATAAACAAAGTATGAAAGTGCATCTTTGATCTGAGACTTATAAATTACACCTCTGCCAGAAGACTAAAACAACAATGATTGATCAATACATGATTTATTTATGTAAAAAATTTTTTATCACAAGTGCTACTAAAAAGATCATTAGATATAGATTATAAAGATCGAAGATAAAGAATTAATTACTGGGAACAACAATTTAATTCTATCTCACATTGGTTACATAAAATATTTTAGGATCGTAAAATAAAAAAATAATTTAACACATTAAATTCTACTATTTTGAATATAAATATAATTTCTATAGGATCATTAATAATAATATATGGTATATTAGCAGTTTTTTCTGTGTCAATATATGAATCATTCGATATAACATCAGCCCTATGAGAACCATCAAATTATTTCTACTTTTTAAGACAGATAATAAATATTTGACTAGGTATTGTAGTATGATATATAGTTTATAAGTCAAATATAAATCTTATTAGGAAACTAAGGCGACCTATTATTGTAATCATATTAATATTGCAATTATCGTTATTTACACCGCGATGACAGGAATACAACTGAGCAAAATTATGGTTAGATCTACCATTTTTTAGAACACTTCAACCATGAGAATTTTTTAAACTTTGATTTGTACTATTGATATCCGATCGATTAGTTAGAAAACAAAAGATATTGAACACTATACCATGATTATTTGGATATTTAATGGTTTCTTGAGTTTGTTATACTATATTTCTATTCTTAAAAGACAGCTGAACGGTCCTTGTGCTGGCTCTTACGTCATTTTTATTGTATCGATACAATGGCGGTAGAAAAAGGAATGTAATCACTATGTCAGTACTATGACTAGTGTGAGCTATCGTAGTGGCTATGAATGCATCATACATAAAACAGAGAGTATTGGTCTTTATCGATCCATCTAATGACACTTCTGCACAGATATGACGACAAACATCTCAAGCTCTTATAGCCATATGATGAGGTTGATTTCTAGGGAGATGATACGGTAAATGACTACAGAAGTTTGGATATTTGCCAGAAGCTCAAAGCGATTATATATTTGCTGCATATGCTGAAGAAGTATGATTTCTATGAATGCTCCTTCTTATATCATTTTATGCTATATTGGCATGGTATTTTTTGTACAATCTCAAATACATCAAAGATCCGTACCTTAGATCTGTTTGAGTTGGTATCATGTGACTTATAATCATACAAGCAACTATAAATATGGCTGTAAATTTAAATTTAATGCCGACAACATGACTTACACTTCCGTTTGTGTCATTTGGGGGCACTGCAATGATTGTAAATATAGTAGAACTAGTTATATTACATAAAATTATATCACCTTCCAAGTGAGAGAAAATAAAAAAAATACATTATATCAAATAAGATTATAAAAAGTCAAATAAAAATATATAATATAATCTGATATACTTTATTGATACTGTTTTATTTACAAGAAAAATCAACCAAGATAATCCTCGATTGATCATCCTATGACAATAAGCTCTTTTATGTCATATCCATGATATGATAAAGTAATATTTTTAATTGCAGAATACTACTAATTACTTATATCGTATTAATTTATAATACCATCTTTATTGAGTTCTATAGGATCTAGTCATTACTAGATATTTTTTGTTTAATAAATTTTTTTTGATTTTTTTTGGTATAAAACTCAGTAAATTATAGGTTAATAAACTCTCAATCAGATCAAAGAGCAGATCAAGATAGTATTACAATATCATTATAATCAAAACTTGCATTTTTGTCAAATTTGGATTATAATATAGCTATGATAAAGTAAAAATCAGATTATATTCACATCATCATAAATTAAGATAGTATATAAAATAATAAATTTTAAAAAATAACATCATAAACATGATAGATAATCTACTTGCCAAGTTCCAGTCAAATATCAATATCTCTGATATACTGCTGACTCAGGAAGATTGTGTTGCGATTAGGATGGATTGAGATATCCACACGGTCGAAAGTACAATCACCACAGAGCAGATAGATCAGATGATCAAAGAGATACTGGATCAAAACAATATCTGACCTGCTGGAAACTTGCTAAATGAGATAGATATATCATATATATATGATAATCAGTCTTATAGGGTAAATATATTTCAAAAATCATGAAAAAAAGCCCTAGCTATAAGGAAACTAACCAATTTTGATATAAATCTGGAAGATATAATGAGTCTTGACCTTGCCAAGAGCATACAGAAAAAAGTGCTTGAAAAAAAGTCTTGATTATTTCTGGTAACTGGTACAGCATGATCTGGTAAGTCAACTACATTGATTTGATGTCTAGAGTATATAAATCAAAACTACCAAAAACATATCATCACGATAGAAGATCCAAGAGAGTATATATTTACACCCAAAAAAAGCATCTTTTCACAAAGAGAGGTTGGCATAGACACAGTAAGTTTTGAATCATGACTGAAATCACTACTCAGACAAAACCCTGATATAGTTATGGTTTGAGAGATCCGCGATCCTACCTCGGCTGAAGCTGTTATAAATATCGCAGAGACTTGACACCTTGTGCTTTCTACACTCCATACAAAATCAGCCGTCAATACGATCTCTAGATTGGTATCATTTTTTCCGCCATACTACCAAGATAGTATCAAAGATAGGCTGGCTGATGTATATCTATGATCACTTGCACAGACACTTATAAAAACACCCAAAGATATCAAAATAAACGATAACAATAAACATATACTATCCAAGTGATGGAATAGGATAGCGGAGTTTGAGCTTTGTCTGAATAATACCGCTATGGCAAACACTATCAGAAAATGAGATTTCAAATCTATCCCAAATATCATCCAGACAGGTTCGCAAGAAGGTATGATAAGTGTAGATGATTATAGGAAGATAGTCTGATTATAGTGTATGACAACAAGTTTCAAGTAAAATAAAAAATGCTCCAAGAGAAAATAACTCCAGAGCATTTTATTTTTTTATTTTTATAAAAAGATATTGTTTTATTTTTTTATTTTATTCCACTTGTATAGTTCTGAGTGTACTACAACATTCAGAATCGTCACTACAACAATCCACAGAGACCATTTCGTCGGTCTTGGTAGGATATTGGTCTCCAAAATACTTAGGACCTAAGTCACTTAGTAATGAAGAAGAACTATTTTCCTTTTCTTCGCTTGAAGAAAAAGGTTGGTGATGTAAAAATCTACCAAAAATTAACTCACAATGTTCCATATATTTTTTGGTATGGAGTATGTGGTCATGCCACACCTGATCAGTATCTGGCGTAGGGCATACTCCTTTTTCTTCCTCAGACACAATATAAAGATACTGCTTATACCTTTTTATCGCATTTTCTGCTCTATTTTTTGACCAGTTATATTTTCTGATCATCCTATCTTTGATAAAAGACAAATCTATAGCATCTATTAGATTCCATTTTTTAAAATCTATTTGTTTCATCTTCTTTACTTTATTTTTTTGTTTTTGAAAAAAATTTAA
>JBDHUX010000010.1:0-17322 GCA_039809405.1 Candidatus Absconditabacterales bacterium | reverse complement strand
CTATCAGATCTTTTCTTATATGCACAAGTCAGATTATCTATATTTTTATTATTGTAGATATCTATCTTGTAAGATATATTTCCGTCTACTACACATTGAGCTACATAGTGTCAGTTAGTAGTAAATGTATAATTACCATATTGTGATCATATAGTATAGATTAGATTAGATGGAGATATGTCGTCTTTGTATATATGTATCTGATATGTAGATGCTCTATTTCCTACACAGTTAAAAGTATAATTGTTGTTGCCGTTATCTACCATGGTGAGCGATTGACAAGATACTGGTTTGGTTCATGTCTGTGTATCTCATGTATTTACGTTGTATGGCAGGTCATCGTCATCATCTTCGTGATATTGGTCCATATTACAAGGGTCACTGTCTATGTCTTTTGGATTAGTAGTGTCTGAAACTCATCTATAGTCGCATACTTCGGCTTTATTTATTCATCATATATTTTGGACAAGTTTTCATGTAAGATATAATATAATCTGATCTCATGCTACTAGAGGAGGTAGTGCCCAAGTAATAGTATTTCAGTTTAGAGTTCATCAATTGCTAGCTGATATAAAATCCAATCATAGTGGCAAGTAATCTTTTACTGTGAAATTTGTGCTTGTCTCTGGTCACTTATTTAAGACTGTTATCTTAAATCATATAAGGTCGTTTGTAGTAAATGTTTTAGGGCCATTGGATCAGTCAGTAAATTGCTTGATGAGTTCTAGATCAAAATTATTTCATCATGTATTTGGAGGATTTTCTTGACATACAAAATCTATAACATCCTCATCATCTTCTATAGGCATGTTGGTTGGTCACATAGTACAAGGATTACTGTCTTGATCTTGTGGTTCTCAACTCTCTTCGTAATCACAAATCTCTGCTTTATTTCGTCACTGACAAGAAGAGCTTATAACTTTACCTGTAAAGTATAAAGTTATAGATTGATTTGGTGCAAGTGATGATATATTCCAAGTGACAGTATTTCAGTTTAGAGTTCATCAGTTGCTAGCTGATACAAATTGCAAATCTCATAGTAGATAATCTTTTACAGTAAAATTATTTGCAGTTGTATTGCCTTTGTTAATTACAGTGATCTTAAATCATGCTAAATCTCATGATTGGAAGGTCTTGGGATTTTGATTGTCATCTATAAATCTCTTATCTAATTCTAGATCAATATAGTTATTTCAGCCTGTAGATCATGTACTTACATTGACTGATTGGGTACACTGAGGTCATGTTATATTTCAGTTTATCACACACTGTATCTGGAAATATCAAGGTTGTGTGATAGTGTATGTACCGGTAGGGTTAGTACCTATCTGTGTTGTATTTCAATTTTGAATAAGATTGACTTGGTATGAAGTTGCATTGGTCGCTGTACAGTTGTAATTTACTGTAAGTGGTGCATTTCATTGTATAGGTGTAACCGTAAGAGAGTCACAAGTAGGATTGTTGTTCGGATTGTCTATGACATCTCGCATAACAAGATCTTCATCATCTTCTATAGGCATGCCATCAGGTCACATAGTGCAAGGGTCGCTATCTATGTCTTTTGGATTAGTAGTGTCTGAAACTCATCTATAGTCGCATACTTCGGCTTTATTTTTGGACCAATCATGTGATATTATCTCACCAGTGAAATAAAGCGTTTTGGACTGTCATGGAGCAAGTGATCATATATTCCAAGTGATAGTACCATTTGGGTTATTTACACCACCATCGCTAGCTGATACAAATTGTAGTGCTGTAGATGGGAAATAATCTTTTACAGTAAAGTTGGTTGCAGTTACATTGCCTTTATTAGTCACTGTGATCTTAAATCATATATTGTCGCCAAAGTAAAATGTTTTTTGCTGATCTGTTCAGTCTATAAATTGCTTGATAAGTTCTAGGTCGATATAATCATCGGGTTGGTCTGGTGTGCAAGTAAATGACACATCACTTTCATCATCTTGTGATGGGTTTCAGTTTGGTCACATATTACAAGGATCGCTATCTTGGTCTTGTGGTTCTCAGCCCTCTTCGTAATCGCATGCTTCTGCTTTATTTACAGCTTGACAAGATGGAGAGTTCACAGTACCAGTAAAGTATAAAGTTATGGATTGATTTGGTGCAAGTGATGATATATTCCAAGTGACGGTAGTTCAGTTTAGAGTTCATCAATTACTTGCTGATACAAATTGTAGTCAAGCTGGTATGTAATCTTTTACAGTAAAGTTATTTGCAGTTGTATTGCCTCTATTGGTCACTACAATTTGAAATCATACAGTGTCTCACTGTGTAAATATTTTGTTGCCTTGTGTTCAGTCAGAGTGTTTTTTTACGACCTCTAGGTCGATATAATCATCGGGCTGGTCTGGTGTGCAAGTAAATGACACATCACTTTCATCATCTTGTGATGGGTTTCAGTTTGGTCACATATTACA
This sequence comes from Candidatus Absconditabacterales bacterium, assembly GCA_039809405.1. Lineage (GTDB taxonomy): Bacteria > Patescibacteriota > Gracilibacteria > Absconditabacterales > Absconditicoccaceae > JBDHUX01. The sequence goes on along the minus strand of JBDHUX010000010.1, from coordinate 14,887 downwards.
AGGATCGCTATCTTGGTCTTGTGGTTCTCAGCCCTCTTCGTAATCGCATGCTTCTGCTTTATTTACAGCTTGACAAGATGGAGAGTTCACAGTACCAGTAAAGTATAAAGTTATGGATTGATTTGGTGCAAGTGATGATATATTCCAAGTGACGGTAGTTCAGTTTAGAGTTCATCAATTACTTGCTGATACAAATTGTAGTCAAGCTGGTATGTAATCTTTTACAGTAAAGTTATTTGCAGTTGTATTGCCTCTATTGGTCACTACAATTTGAAATCATACAGTGTCTCACTGTGTAAATATTTTGTTGCCTTGTGTTCAGTCAGAGTGTTTTTTTACGACCTCTAGGTCGATATTTTGAGATGGGCTCACATTGACTGATTGGGTACACTGAGGTCATGTTATATTTCAGTTTATCACACACTGTATCTGGAAATATCAAGGTTGTGTGATAGTGTATGTACCGGTAGGGTTAGTACCTATCTGTGTTGTATTTCAATTTTGAATAAGATTGACTTGGTATGAAGTTGCATTGGTCGCTGTACAGTTGTAATTTACTGTAAGTGGTGCATTTCATTGTATAGGTGTAACCGTAAGAGAGTCACAACTTGCTTCTGGCTGTTGATTAATTTGGCAGTTATTTTTACAACTATCGTTATCATTAGTATTTCAATCATCACATGCTTCACCTCCATTTAGATGCTGATTACCAAATGTTGATGGATCTCAGATATAGTAATTTGATGATCAGTTATCTACTATACCATCACCACAGAAAGCTACATATATATTTTGACACTCATAGTCGTTTTGTATATTTAGGTATGGATTGAATTTGACACTTTTGGTTGTGGTTCATCATCAATCTTTCACCTCTGTATGAGTCGCATTACCAGCTCATTCAAAACCGTACTTCCTATATAAGTTATAAGTAAATTGTCCACCAAGTATAGTCCTGTTGGATTTATTTCAGATTATATTTACATTACTATCACTTTGCATCACCACAACTCGTTGAGTAGTTCAAGCAAATTTAGCAGTAGAAACTCGGCTAAATCATGGGTTTCACGATACTACACCATTATTATAATAATAAACAGTAGTCAAAACAGGATCAAATATCCATAGATACTGAGAATCACCGTGGAATTTATCTATCAGAGATAGTGATTTACCTTTATACACAAGGATATCTTGTGTAACAGCACACTGACCTCAAATATAAGGATAATTAACAGTCTGAGTAAGGACAGAGTTATTTTGTGCTGATACTTGAGATATGTTTATACCACCAAAATTGGTTTGTAGAAGCACAACTACAAATAGTGCTATATACAGCATTTTTTTGATACTTTTCATCATATTTTTAAAAATATATAATTATAAATATGCTTATAATATTTAATTTGATAATAATTTTTTATACAAATTTGTCAATAGATTTTTATATAAAGATGATCTAATTATTTTATATCTATATTTATTATTTTTTTTCTTTGTTGTTTTCCTTTATTTTCTTGGGCTTTTTATAATTTTCACTACTTTGTTTTGCCCTATTTATAATATCCACTAATACTAAATTTTGTGGTTTAGTGTGATTAGTTACTCAAAGTGTGGTGGCTTGTATGAGATTTCATCTAGTTCTTCAAGTTTCTACATTGGTAGTTGTTTGTGTGTTAGTTACATTGGCCTTAGTGGGATCTATGATATTTCATTGCACATTTGTAGGCAATGTGTTCAAATCTTTTCAATACAATACACTAGAACCAAGTCAGTTTGATATACTTATAAAACTGCCATCTGATTCATAATATCAGTAATTCCAACTCATAGGCGAGCCATCTTGTGCATCTCATACTATAAGTACTTTACCATCGTTATAAGTAATAGTTGTAGTTTTCACGTTATCTATTATTTCATATTTTACATCTGTAATACCTGGGTCTGTTTCACTGTCTACCACATCTGGATTTGTTTTACTGTCTGGGGCTTGCATTACAGAACCCGATACAGTTGGTCTCACATAAGCTCTTGCGTTGGCAACTACATTTGTCACAGTAGAGTTATTACTATAATCATCATCTACATCAGATTCTTTTCATACTTGTGCATTGGTTTTATTTTTTATCTCAAAGTCTATAAGAAGTGATTCATTTAAACAGTCAGGATAAAACGCAAAGTATAGTTTTGGATCTAGTGTATACTTTGATCAATTTGCCTCTATATCTTTGTCTTCTTTTATAGAGTCTATTATTTTATCTCAAAGCTCTGGTGTCTGTTGTGGTAAGGCGATTTTTAGTTTTTTGTAGACAGTAGATAAGATATTTTCTTGTAAATACTTACTTTCTATAAGTTTTTTTATACTATCTTTCTTAATAATAGGATCTGATATCTCACTCTTGTCTCATACATATCTAGGATTGATAATATATTTTGAATTTGTATTTACTCATTTATCTATGAAGTCTTGGGTCTCTTCGTATCATAACACTACACCTATACCATCAAAGTTATTTACAGTAAGGTCCTTACCCTTTTCCAAAGATATACTATTTCTAAATCAATTTACTGCGCTAGTAGGTATTCATGTAGCATTGATTCGTTTATTTTCATATCTATCAGTCCTTTTTTCTACGATCTTCTTTGGATCTCTTGTATACATTATAGAGTTCTTGCTAATCGTCTTAGCTGCTCTCTCTCATGTCAATTTTATATTGAAATCGTGTAATTCATTTATATTGTTAGCATCAAATATTGCTGGTTTACCATTAGATTGGAGTAATTCATTTGCTTTTTGGGCAGCCATTTCATAGTTGCCGGTATTGAGGGCAAGACTAAACTCTTTGAAGCTATCTTGCCACACAAGTTTTGCATTGTCTCGGTTGTATTTTGGCCTACCATTTCTGTATTTTCAACTTTGCACCACTCAAGCCACTTTTATACCATCTAGTTGATGATCTCATTTCTGTGCTTTTACATACTTCAAGTCTCCTATCTTCCCATAATCAAAATATCAGTTTGTCTCAAACTCTTTCAAAAAATTAGTATATTCAGGTCATAGTTCTGGCTCTTCAAAATTTAATTTGGTATCATTTAGATCTTTATCGATAAATTCAAATGATAATGGTCACTCTTTGTCTGATTGGGTGATAGTAATAGTATCTTTATTTTTTTCAAATATTATAGTTCATTTTGGATCAAACGGTTGTGATATAGTAGGTTCACCTTCAGAAGTGAGTAATTTTTTGTTTACAAAGGTCACTTTTTTTGTTTTCTCATCATAATTTATATCAAAGTAAGTCGATAGATCGACTAACACCTTACTGTCTAAATCATCAAATGCTTTTTTGATACTCTCTTTTGTATAACTCATATATTCTTGAGGTATATCTACAGATGGATCTCATGCAAACTTTTGGATAGTTTCTTTGTTAACAACTTCAAACTTTTGACCTGCATTTTTTTTATTACCAAAGAACATAATCTCATGCTTGGTAGCTCATCTAGACTCAAACTGATTATAAAATGTCATACCCATCCAAGATGGAACTATCCACTTTCCACCTTCAAACTTAGTGTGTGACTCCAGTAATGTTTTGTACTGACTATTTACAGATATAGTCAAATCTCCTCTATCTAACAACTCAGCCGGTATAGATATAGTTTTATTGTTATCAGAAAATTCCACTTTATCTTTTGGACCCAAAACACCATTGATCTTATCCAGTAATGACTGCTTATTTTGTATCTCTTTGGCTCAGATAAATTTATTTTTGTCTTCTTCAGCTCGATTTTTAGTTTGTTGATCTTCTATGTAGAAATTTTTTCATCTGACCTTGATACTCGGTGTTACTGACAATAGGAACATAAGCGGATTTGCAAATCATAAAGTTATAGCCGCTACATTTATATTAAATCCATCTATAGATATTTTACTTAATTTTTTGTGCTCTGTCTCTCAGACACCATTTGCAAACATATGACTAAGTTTTATTGATATCTGTTTCCTAGAGTAGTCTTTGTCTGTTCAATTGAGTGAATTTCACACAACAGATGCTACTCAATAAACTTGATCGACAAATAGATCTAACTTTTTATTATCTTTTGTTTTGTCAAAAGATCAGATTATCTTCTCTTTTATAAGTTTTTTATTATCTTCTGATGAGTTGTTTGGACCAAAATCTTTCAACAATCCGTCAAATATATTTGCAAATCACTCCGCCAAGATAGGGATTTTTTGATTTATACCAGACTCTTTATCGAACTTAGCTCCTATAGTAGCACCATAAGAAAAAGCTTTGGATAAGTCCATATAAGCTCATACTCATCGGTTTAGTGACTTAGATACATACTCATCTAAGTCTTTATCTAGTGTACGGTTGTTTCGCTGGTGCGATCATCATACACCAAGTCAAGCTCATACTCACCAAGATCATCAGTTGATCCATCAAGAAGTTATAAGTCATAACGATATAAACTGTCATCTACCTACCGTAAATGTCTTTCATAAACCAGCATACATTGATGGTGTGAATATATTGTCTCATGGAACTCGTGCAGCTCCACCTCAAGTTCTAAACGATCGCCCGTCCTCTCATAGCTTGTAATTTACTCCATATCAGGCTGATATAGCTTGTAATCTTGCTTTACCTTGATTTTTACCATCTTCACTTGATAGTGGGATAAGTTTACCATCGTCTATTATAGAAAGGTAATGTAGTCACATAGATAGTTCTTGTGTAACAAATTGATTAAGAAGTTTTGAGTCACTTTTTACTTTATTTACCATAGCTCTCTCTTCTATCAAAGAATTTTTTTGACTAAATAATTGATCTACTGCTTGTTTTTCTGTCGGTGTAATTGTACTATGGTCAAAATCTGAATTTCTATCTTCCAAGTACAAAAGATATCATTTTTGATTGTCTGGTAGACTTTCTAATTTTTTATTTAGCTCTAACTGTTTTTTTACAATATCATCAGATTTGTTTTCTAGTCATTTTTGTACATTATTTTTTATATTTGGATTTTTGCCTAAAATATTTTTGGTTTCAGTTTCTATTTCTTTTATTGATAAGTTGATCCTTTCATAATCCTCTGATAGTTGCTTAAGTGTATCTTGCGCTCATACTGATATCATATCAGCCAGTTGGAGTGCAAAAGTATTTAAAAATTCACGAAATTTGATATACAACTCTGGTTTATCAGCAAATGGCTTGATAAACGATTTACTATCACTTACTGAGATATTTTCTGTTATATTTGCATATTTGGAAAACTCTGTCCATAAATTGAAGTATATATTTGATTTATCTTTATCTGGAGTATCTGCAAATATAGATCTCATCATATCTACTATCTGATCTCATCATACTATGCCACTATCTCTTCTTTCCGTCTCCCTACCAAGAGCTCATTTTTTATACTCACCAAATACTTTCCTACCAAATTTGGTTTGTCTTTTGTAGTTTTCATTATCCACCATACTCTCTACACTACCAGAAAAATTACTATCTCACATAAACAACATGAGTCTATCTTGATCTGTAGCTTGTTTTCAATTTACTTGAAGATCGTCCGAGAGGTACTTTTTTATATTTTCTCACAAAAAGTTCTCCAGTTTTGATCTATCAAACTCTCAGTCTTTGTAGTAATCCCTATATGCCTTCCTAAGTAACCTAATGTCTTTTTTATTATTTTCAGAATTTATATTGCTTTCTAGTGTAGTCAATTTTTCTGATGTTTGTTTTATAACTTCCTTTTGTTCTGGAGAATTAGGATCAACTTCCTTCCGTTCAGGGTTGTTATTTTCTCAAAAATTATTAGGTAGGAGAGAGTTTTGTTCTAGTAATTCAAAAACAAGCTCATTGGAGGCGATAGGTAGTAAGTTTTTAAAATTCATTGTTGTAAGTATAATATACTAAATATAGGTTTTACTACAAAACATTATAAGATGTGTAATTATATCTATAAGGTAAATATTTGTCAAATATATCATAAAAATATAAAAATAATCTGATAATAAGATTGACATATGATAAAAAGATATATATATAATCAGATGAACTTTATTGTTAGTGAAATATTAATCAGTGTGAAAATATATTAAGTATAAAACATCTTATTATCTTGATATATTATATATAAAAATTAATGTATTAATTTATCTATATATCGCCAAATATTTATCTTTATCTTGGATAATAACTTATTAAAAAAAAGATATGAAGTCTAGAAAAATATATTATAAAAGATATAATGGTATAAAAAAACAAAAAAATATATTTGTAATACTCACATATATTACACTAGGTTTATTATTTTTATTTTTTTTGTTGAATGGAGTACTGAAATCATCTTATTTTATAGCAAAAGACATTGTAAGCTGAGATATAACATATACTATATGACAAGATATAAAACTACAGTGAATTATATGAGAAGTACTTGGTAATGGGATATTAAAATTTACAGAAAAAGATAGCGGTAAAATATGGACTATAAAAAGTAAAAATTTAAATCTTTTGAATTATCAATGAAATAGTACTATAGATGGTAAGATAGAGTGAATAAATATAGATGGAACATTTATGATAGATGTAGTAAAGATATATCAAGTAGTTGAAAATACAAATATAAGCTGATTGGAAGATAAGTTTTATAATGTATGATTTTGACTTTATGTAGATATAGATGATCCAAATTATTTTGTATCTTATGTAAGTGGAGACGTTATAATTAAAGATATAAGGATATTTAAACCATCTGCAAAAATTACAATGTGGTGGTGTAGCGATAAAGATCCTAGTAAAGATTGTCAAAAAATAGTAAACGATGGTGAAAAAAAACAATTTGATAGCTTTATATCATCCAATGGTATGAAATATTATAAAATGTGAGTTGGATCTCGGTTTTTGGACGACAAAAATTGAAGATGATATTTGATATACGCCTCGAGTGATAAGACTATGTTTTATGTAACTAAGTTTATATATCTTCTAAATAAAGATTATATAAGGGATAATATAGAGTGATCCCTATTTACTTTATGTAAAGACTCTGAAAATAAATTACAAAGTATTGATACATTTGATATAAAATATCAAAATGGAAATAATTTCGCTATATTAAAATGACCATGAGGAAGTGTATGATCTTACCTACAGTGTGAGATTTTGATAAATGATAGTGATAATGCAGAAGATGTAAAATACGAGCCTATAAATATTATACCTATAAATAAATCATAATAAATTTAAAATACAAAATAATGAAAAAAAGCATATTTGTACACGACTGGATATATCATATATGATGAGCTGAGAAAGTTTTTATAGATATAATAAAACATTATATACTACAAGACATAGATAAAAATGATGATATAAAATGATCTGATTATATAATATATACGCTATTTTCTGATAAAAAAAGCATAAAAATAAGTTTAGATAATTGATATCAAACACCGGATATTAAACCAATAAATCATGATTCGATAGATAGCTTACTTGATGATGAAAATAAGCAAGCTATAAAAGATGAAAATAGTATTATATCAGATAAAGAAGAATTAAAATATAGTGATTTTGATATAGAAGTAAAAACAACTCTACCAAGATGGATTTTTGGTGTATTTAAATGGTTTGAAAAAAAACAAATACCTTTTTTATCTAAAATTTTTGATTATCGCAATCTTATGTTTTTCTATCCAATTTTGATACGATGGGCAAGATTGGACATAAAGAAATATAATCCAGATAGGGTAGTGATATCAAGTTTTGCTGTCGTAAAAAATATACTGGCTACAAGGTATCGACAAGATAATAATATTAATACTATATTATATCTACACTCTCCATATATGTTTCTTTGGAATCATTTTGAAAAAAATAGAGATAAGTTAAATAATTTTATTTGATTTTTTTATAACTTCGCTAAGAAACTTCAAACAAATCGAGATTTGAAAACTATCTATACTAATGAGATAAAATATAATAGTTTTTATACAAAATCTCTTATAGATAAGATATATTATGGTAAAGTAGTCGTAAACGATAATAAATATGATGATAATTTTATACGATATCCAAAAGCAAATCAAGAGTATATAGATTTAAATTTGGATAGTGGTGAGATATATAGTAATGAATGAAATAATTCAGATTATTATATATATATATGAAGGATAGTAAGATTTAGCAAAGAGTTGGAAAATATAGTGAAACTTTTTGATCATAATGGTAGGAAATTATATATAATCTGATCATGACCAGATGAAGAGTACCTAAAATCAATATCTTGAGAAAATATAAATTGGTTGGGATATATATGAGATGTAAGTGAGAAAATAAAATATATGAGATGAGCCAGATGATGTATTAATCTTACATTGGAAAGTTTCTGACTTGTAAATATAGAAAGTTTGCTCTGTGGTATACCAATATTTGGGCTCGATAAGTGATGAACTCGTGAAATAGTAGACGACCAAGAAGATATAAGTTATTTAGTAAAAAAAATAGATCAAGATAGTTTAATAAAAGAGTTTGAGATATTTGAAGATAGTATAGGCAATAATATTTATAATCCAACCAATTTAAGAAAACATGGATTGGAGTTGATAAGTAAGTATTGTAATTGGTAAAAAATAAATATTAAATACTATTAAATGCTTAATAAAGCAACTAGACCAAATTTGTACGATATATTGAAAGTTTCAGCTATCATGTTTATGATAATAGATCATCTATGATATTTTTTATTTCCAGATATTATAATATTTAGAGAGATATGAAGACGATCGTTTCCACTTTTTCTTATGTTGATAGGATTTAACCAAAGCAGTAAGATATCAAGACAATTACGGATATCAACTATCATAATACAACTATTTTTATGGGTTATAACGATGATGTGATTTACAGATGGTCGACAACTAAACATACTTATAGGTATTGTGATGACAAAATTTATAATGAGATATATATGAAGATGGTCTGATATAGTTTTGGTTATAATATTTGTAGTAAGTATATTTGCTATACCTTATACTAGAGATATTATAGAGTATGGTACTTGTATACTTGCTAGTAGTATATTTGCTGTGTTGCTATCGAGATGGATACCAAATAAATCAGGTTATAATTCAAATATATCAACTAATTATAGATTAAAAGACATACTAAAGTATTTAAGTATATTATCAGCAAGCATATTGATGGTATGTTGATTTTTTGTCGTAAATAACGATTTCTTATTTGGAGATATTTGATGGATGTTAGTAATTGTATGATGGATAGTTTCTATAGGATTTATATACAAATTATGTAGAGATAATTTTACGGTAAAATCATTGGTTTGAAAAAAAGTATGAAATACAATAATCTGGATAAATAATAATGCTGTTTATATCTATATAATACATGTGATATTTTTGTATATATTTGTATGTTTATATTATTTATTATTTATATAATTATAGAATAAATATTTAATTTTAATTATTTATAAAAAAAATGGAATTATATTTTATAACTTGAAATAAAAATAAGTTTGAAGAAGTAAATAAAATTTTACCAACAATAAAACATCTTGATATAAATCTAGAGGAGATACAAGAACTAGATCCAAAAAAAATTATACAAGCAAAAGTAATTGAAGCATTTAAATATAAAAAGTGAGAATTTATAATAGAAGATACTTCTCTTTATTTTGATTGTTTGAATTGACTACCATGACCTTTCATAAAATGGTTTATAGATAAATTGTGAGATGTATGAATATATAATATTGTAAATAAACTTTGAAATACACAAGCTGAAGCTAAGACGATGATATGATATGCAAAAAGTATAAATGAAATATATTATTTTGAGTGAGGTATAAGAGGTAATATAGTAAAACCTAATATAAAAAGTAATTTTTGACGAGATAGTATATTTCAACCAAATTGATATGATAAAACATTTGCAGAACTGACAAAAAAAGAAAAAAATACTATAAGTATGAGAAGTATAGTTATAAATAAATTAAAAATATTTTTATGAAAGTAAATAATAAATTTTCAACATTTTTATAACATCTTTTTATTTATTATTATTAATTTTTTAAATATAATATAATAAATATATGATAAAGTAAATGTTAATAAATTGTGGAAAACTTGTGAAAAAGATCGTATTATATATTTTTAGTATATTAAATATTTGATTTTCAAGTAGTAATCTATATCTATCAGATCATATTCATATAAATCATATATTGGTAAAATATTAAATAAAAGATAATTTGATAATGATATCCAAAGGGCTTATATTTGACTGTGTCTATGATCAATACAAGTGAGTTGTGGCTTTTGTAAAAGTGTTACAATGAAATTTTCAACCAAATCAACAAGTAAATCTAATAAACTCAGAAAAAAAAATTATCATTACGGAGACTTGATATTTTGATCCAAATTATCATCCAAACAAAAGTTTGAACACTTGAGAGATAGGTTATATTGTTACAGGTCAGAAGTCAGTAAGAGACATATCAGTATGAGATACTATCATATCTGGTGTAAGTTTTAATAATTATAATGAGTTAAAACAATATATTATACCATGATTTCGTAAAGTAAAACCTTATGTATTTGCATGAGTTTATCCTATGCAAAATAATCAATATGAGAAATTGAAAGATAGTTTTGAGAAATTATCTATAAATGATAGTGCTATAGAGTTTGATTATGAGAATAATAAAGCACTTTGATTTTGATTTCGTTGTGGTTTCTTGGGTATGCTACATATGGATATTGTGAAAGAAAGGCTTTCTCGTGAGTACGATATAGAGACACTTTTTACTATACCAAATGTGATTTATTTAGTAAAAATGAAAAATCTCCAACATGAAAAGATAAAAACTGGGACAAATATTGACGATATGGTTAAGTCATGACTTTATAAACATGTACTCAAATTTGAAAATATCAAATCTGAAGAGTATGATTGATGTGAAGATGAACAGATTATCCTAAAATATTCCAATATACTTAAACCTTGGGTAATAGTTAGATCTTGAGCAGATATGCCTGTAAATGGTTTTATGGAGAAAATATTAGAACCAATATCAGAAGTAGAAGTAGTTGGTCCATCAGAGTATTATGGAAATATAAGTGTATTATGTAATAACTCTCGTTGAATTTTGAAATCTGTAGAGTATCTTGCAGATGATAGAGTAATACGGAAGTATTATATACCACTTGCTGAGATTATTGTTGATTTTTATGATGAATTAAAATCTATCACAAAGTGATATGCAACTATGAACTACGAATTTAAATGATACGATGAGTGAGAGTTGACCAAACTCGATATACTCATAAATGGTGAATTAGTAGAAGCATTTAGTATGGTGGTTTATCAACCAAATTGATACAATATAGGTAATAATATAATTACTAAACTAAAAGAATTAATTCCTAGACATATGTTTATTATACCTATACAAGCTGCATTTGGTGCCAAAGTTATAGCAAGAGAAACTATACCAGCTATAAAAAAAGATGTCCTTGCAAAGTGTTATGGATGAGATGTTTCTCGTAAAAGAAAACTACTTGAAAAGCAAAAAGAAGGCAAGAAGAAAATGAAAGAGATAGGTAGAGTAAGTATCCCAAACGATATATTTATAAAGATGATGAAAAGATAAGCTGATTTACTTTTAATAATACAATCAATATTTTTTTCTGTATATAAATTGTATAGTAAATTGTATGTATTTATAATATTATGATATTTATCTCTTCTATTATAACTAACTGTTTAGCTTTTGTATATTAGTGATAATTTAACTCTGCGGTGATATGATAGGTTTATAATATAATATTTGACAAAAAAAACTTTCTGACTATAATTGGTATTATTAGATCTACTAATAGTCTGATGAAAAAAATAACTTACTTATTATTATCTATTGTATATTTATCATACAATGTATTTGGTATACAAGGTTTTGCTTTTGCAAAATCAGACTATACTTATATAAATAATATTTATGATTCTATAAATTATAGTGATTATGATCAAAATCAAGATATTTATGATCAAGTAGAAAATATAATATCTAGTTATAAAATATCCGATGATCGATTAGATTTTTTTGGAATTTGAAAAATATATGCACAAAGCATTGATTCTGTTGTAATTAGAAAAAAGATTACAGATGTGTTAAATAAAGTAGATGGTAAAGTTACTGCAGAGGCAAAAAATAGTATATTAGTTATAATTACAAATAAGATAAAAACTATTTCTGATCCTATAATGTTAGATATATGGGTTTATTTCCTTAGAGGGGTAAAAAATCTCAGAGTTGTTTGAGAAATTATAGAGATAAATACATCTATTCCGTCCAATACAGATATTACTACAAAACCATCTAATACATCTAGTTTTTCTAATGTTGATTTTGTAGTTGACTTTGCTTCATTTACCATATCTCCAAATATTTGACAGAAATTTGCTACTATAAAAGTGAAAATAAAAAATATATGAGATACTTATGTACCATCTTCTGATACTATGCTCAAATTTGGTTGTAAAGGTATAGACTGAAACTATTACGCTTATTGGAGCTATAATAATTATCAAAATATATATAAAAATTGAGAAATTATATTTGAGATACCTAGTGTAACCATATCAAACCTCACTTCATCACCAGGATATAAAATATTGAACTGCAAAGTAAATCCTGATAGTATCTCTCCAGAATCAAACTATGAGAATAATACTGTTAGTATACCTTTTGTATTACAGTAGTTATTATCATTAACAAATTTTAAATTATGGATAAATTGTTAATTATATTAACATCTTTATATGGTATATGTTGAATTGTTACATTTTTATGATTCATACCAACCATGAGAGATTTACGACAAAAGAAAAAAAGTGCAAATATTTTGACTTATATCGCTTGGGCGATTACAACCTTGGTAACATCTTTATATTGAATTTTCATACTCAAAGACACCGTTTTTATAATAGTTATTAATTTACAACTATTGGCTTGTTTAACGATCTTGATATTAAGGTTGAGAATTTAAATTATTTTTAACAAATTAATTATAATACTATTGCTCATCTCATAGATGTTCTAGTATTTTTTTTAATTTCAACAATCATCTATGTAATCTCTGTCTCACATTATCTTCTGATATATCTAAATCTTCTGATATTTGGTTATTTTCATAATGTAATATATATTTCATAAACAATACATCTTTATAATTATCGTCTATTTTTTCTATAGCTTGTTTAATTTGTTCTGATTGAAACTCTATGTCTACAATTTCTGTTATATCGTATCAATTATCGATTATACTGCCTTCAAAATCCAGACTTTCTGTAGATAAGTCTGTAAAACTTACTATCTTATTGTCTTTTATATGATCTATGATAGTATTTTTTAATACAGTCCAAGTGTAGCTTGATGGATTATTTTTGATATTAAGTTTTCCTAAGTTGTTCCAATATTTTATGTAAAAATCGGATAATATATCGTGTATCTGACTATCTTCAAATATATAATTTACTTTTATATAACGAAAAAAAATATCTACAGATACATTATAAAACTCTTCAAATGCAACTGCGTCTTTCTCTATAAGTTTATATAAAAACTGTTTGTCAAATCCAAACATACCTTACTATAAATAATCAAATTGGAATTTAAATAGATTTTTGTATATTTTGTCTAATTTAGCTTAAATATAATTAATATTTATATAAGCTGATTTTTATTTACTTATATCCTTAAAAATAAAACAATGTACTCAAAACTAAAAAGGTGATTTATTATTACATCTATTATAATCACTATCATTGCTAGTATCTTGATAATTAAAGAGTATATGCTCAATCATACTTATTATCAAACTATGCGAGCTGATACTTCAAATTTGTATATAATACTTGCAAATGCTATATGTGCATTTATACCAATTTGATATATTATACGATTTAAAAAAAAAACTCTATTATGATGGATATCATCTATACTTATTTGAGTTATAATATACTGAATTTTATACACTTCTATAAGAGATCATATACTTGGTACTGGTATGATTATGTGGCCCATAAATATGATTATAGTTTTTTTCTTATGAATTATCACTATATGATTCTGTCAGATCGTATGAAAGTGGCTATATATAAAATTTCTTAAACTTAATATAACGACAACTACAGATATATTACTATCGTTTGGCCTATGATTTGCTGGGTTTTTAATTGTAAATTATATACTTATCTTGCTAAATATATACCATCCTTTATTGGTTGTGGTGATATTTGCTTTCATGGTGTATATAGTTTGGAGAAATAAAAACTCATTACAAATTATATGATCTAAATTAATTTCTAATTTAAATTATCTTACTACAGCCAAATGGTGATTACATGAGATAGTAGGTTGTATATTACTATTATTTACAATCATGTATATAAACTATGGATTTTTTATGGCTTTTATACCTTATCCTACAGCTTGGGATGCAAATCATGCTTATATGGCTATACCGAATTTCTTTTCATCGTTCCATGGACTTCCTTGGAATTCTGAATTTTGAGTGTCATATATGCCGCTTTACTTATCTTTTGTAACATTTTTTTTCTCTCTTATTAAGTGAATATGAAATTGGTTTTGGATAGCTCCAGACACTATCTGAGTAGAGATGAATTACCTTACTGCTATATTTACTCTTATAGCTACACTTGGACTTATTAATTATACCATCACACATTTTAGTTTTGCTTGAGAGAGTGGCAAAAAATATGACTATAGTTTTATGATGGATGATGTAGTTCCTACAGGTACGTCAGACTCGGAACTTTCTTCGATAAAAAGT
>JBDHUX010000009.1:0-17830 GCA_039809405.1 Candidatus Absconditabacterales bacterium | reverse complement strand
TCACGGTATTCGATGAGCTTTTCACTCCTAGACACGACTCATCCCAAGCATTTGCAGCTGCTACGGGTTCGGTCCTCCTTGCCGACTTCTCGGCAGATCAACCTGGTCATGACTAGCTCATACCGCTTCGGGTCTAATCACTGCAACTTGTCGCCCTATTCAGACTCGCTTTCGCTACGGCTCCGTCTATTACTAACTTAACCTCGCTACAATGATTAACTCGCTGACCCATTCCTCAATAGGTACGCTGTCATCCTTACGGACTCCAACTCCCTTGTGAGCCAAAAATTTCAGAATCTATTTCACTCCCTTTCCAGGGTTCTTTTCACCTTTCCCTCACGGTACTCTTCACTATCGGTGTGAGAAAGTATTTAGTCTTAGACAGTGGTCTGCCTAGATTCATGCCAGATTTCACGTGTCTGACATTACTTGGGAATATATATATGAAGATAATCTGATTTCGAATACAAGACTTTCACTTTCTATGGTCTGACTTTCCAGACAGTTCTTCTATCAGATTATTTTGTAACTTCACCTATCATCGTTAGCTGATAGACAACACATCCCACAACCCCATATATGCAACGGCTAACACCTTACACAAGTATATGGTTTGGACTACTCCCCGTTCGTTCGTCACTACTGAGGGAATCTCTTACGATTTCCTTTCCTCCTGCTACTGAGATATTTCACTTCGCAGACTTACCAATTTTATGTACATAATGTACAGGTTACCCAATTCAGATATTTGCGACTATAACGGTTATTGGCACCTTATCGCAACTTTTCCCAGCCAATCAGGTCTTTCATCGGCTTTCTCACCCAAGGCATCCATTTTTGGCTCTTAAATATACTTATTTTATACGCCTTCCAAAAAAATTATATCTTGTTGATCGTTTGATATAAATTACATAATATCAAATCAATCTAATAATTGTTTTTGTATTTCTGTTGGTCGTGTTAATGATCAGATCACAAATTTATCGTAAAAAAAACATTTATAAAAACACCCATACAATCAGATATCCTTATAAAATAAATTTGAGATAACTCGTGTATTAAAAATTTTATATCCAATTTCAAGAGATTTTTTTACAAAATGTCAAAAAAAGTATATAAATTTTGTTATATTGACAATAGCTGAGTTAAAATATAGTCAGATAAGGTATGACAAAAAATGAGGTAGTCTGACAATTATTTTTATAGAAAATAAAATGATGAATTAAATATCTCAAATATCTTTGTAATGATAGAAATTCAAGAGTAAAATACAACATCAATCAAAGAAAATACCTAAAATGACTTTATCTTCATATCTCGTAAACTCATGGAGTGTTTTGGATGATATTACCAGTTATCTCCAACATAGTTAGTCACACCATCACATCGGCATACTCTATACTAGTCTTAGAGATGATATTATCAATGTCGCTACTACCGTCGGAAGCTATCACCTCCAATATCTTGCGATGTTGTGGATCACAAATGGTTTGAAATCAGCTATCCATCTGCTTATTTTCAACTTTTTTATACTTATCGAAGTATTGCTCTACAAAATCATCTATATCTCGCACAACTTGGACAGATCACTCAGATATAAGTTTATTTACTCACTGACTTGAGGTAGATCGGATCTGGTTTGGAGTAGCAAATACTTGTTTGTGTCAAGACAGCGCGAAATCCACAGTGATCAGACTACCACTAGATAACGATCATTCTGGAAGAAATAAAAGATCAGATAGTCCAGCTATGATCCTATTCCTTTGTGGAAAAGTAAAAGCAGATGGCTTGAAAAGGAGCTTAAATTCTGATAAAACTAACCCTCCATGATCAACTATCTCTTGGAGTATCTTTGGTTTAGTTTGCAAAAAGTGATGCAATCAACCTCCCAAAACAGCTACGGTTGGTATGCCTTGTTTGATGGATTCTGTGTGTGCAAGCATATCTATACCATCTGCTAGTCCAGAGATCGTTACCACATCATATCATGACAACTTGGCAATTAATTCAGATACGACTTTTTTGCCATACACGGTTGGTTTCCTGGGTCATACTATGCCTACGACTTTTTTATCCAATAAACTTAAGTCTCATATCCAGTAATAAATATAGGGTTTGGATTTTATAGTTGCAAATTTATAATGATATGAAGATAATCAGTCTACAGCACATCATATCGCATTGTCTGATATCCATTTTTTAATTTTGTCAAAATCATAATCATCTAGATTGAATTTGGATGATTTGAGGTCCTTTATACCAATCTTATCGTCTACAGAGTATATATATGGTAAAAGTGTCTTATCTATCATAGCTAGAGTATAATACAATTAACAAATATAATAATATCTTAATGATGATTATTTATATAAAATTTTCAAACTATAATAGATACAAATAGATGATCGTGATAAAAAATCCTGCAAATATATTGCAAGATTAGTTTATAGTGATATCACTTATGTGAGTTTTATAATTGGTATAATAGTACTTATTTTATAGCCTCATGATGTGGTAATCGTCAAAATTTGGCTCTGAGGACCACTCTATATTGCCGTATTAATTGCACCAATCAGACCAAAGTAGATACTAATATATAAAGTCATACACCGGATTTTACACTATAAACAAAAGATCACATCATCACTACCATCATGATATTCATAAATGGCATCATCTTGGACATATCTGGCATAGCTTGGCCATTTGGAAGTTTCTGGCTAGAAGCAGCGGGTTTTGGTTGAACTCGATTCATCAAACTCGTTTGAGTAAATATAAGTACACCAGCTATGACAGTAAGGACGATATTGTGAGGTTGTAGTAGATCCATGCCCAAAAACATATGATTGACATTGGTTATATCAAGATATCCCGATCATATCTTATCCAGGAAGCTATACACAAGTCCACTTTGTATCTTCCCATCAGCTAGATTTTGGACTACGTGCAATAGTCATATAAAAACAGGTACTTGCAAAAGCAATCATACGCATCACTTCAATGGCCCAGCTCATTGGGTTTTGAGGAGCTTCATAGTCTCTTTGGATAAAGTCTCTGGATCATCTTTGTACTTCTCTTGTAGCTCTTGCATCTTTGGAGACATATCGGTCATATGCTTACCCATAGTATTGGCACTTCAAGTAGTTGAAAGTAATAGTAGTCTAACTACTATAGTGAGTAATACGATAGAAATTCATAAATTTCATCACGATAAGAGTAGAAATATTACAAGTATATTCAAGATAGGTCTAGTAATAAGCTGTGTATATAATACAGAAAATAAGTTCATAGTGTATTAGTTAGTTATTATAAATTGTGATAAAAAATACTGAGAAAAGCAAAATACTATTATAAAAACGATAAGTAAAAATATAAAAATAATCCACTCTTATGCAATAGAAATTTTATTTGACAAATGAGATAGTTTTGAATATAATGGATATGGTAATTATAAAAATCAGATTATATTTATGTAAATTAGCATGATAAGTGATCTCAGATAAAGATGAAACTGGAAAAAATTAATCAAATATCAACAACAGACAATAAAATCAGTACAATAAGGAAAACACTTACAAGATATTTATGGGATGTAGTTAGAAGTGTATTTATAAAATTATTTGGTAAAATGAGTCTATCAAGTCATGGATTGGATGTAATAAAAAATCTTTTTTCAAAAAAAGAGGGTTTGGAAGAAAAAAAAGAAGAAATTACTACCGATCTATCAAAGCAAGCAATAAATCTTGAGGCAGATATCAAGGTAAGTAATTTGGGGAAAGAAGTAGACAACATAAACAAGAAAGAAACAAAAAAACAAAACAATAGCAAAATGAATACAAAAAATAAAATAATAAGAGATAGTGATTTGATAGACAAGAAGTATGAAAAAAATATGTGTTCTGCTGACGCCCAAAGAAAGGCAAAACAGTATTTCTGAGTAAATATACCATGATGAGATGGCAGTGCACTTAGCACAAGAAACAGTTATGACAAAACTGTATCTGGCAAAAAAGCAAATTATATAAGTTACGAAAAAATAGATACAAAAAAATATAAATCTCTATCTACACAAGATTATATAAATCATATGGAAGACTACTTCCACTCTATGCCTGGTAATTTCTTTGATATTTTAATGGAGTCCAAAACTAGTCCAAGATACGGCCATAGAGCTATATGATTTAGATGAACAGATAATCAAATATACGTAATAGACAATGCAGCAAAAAATGAAAAAATGAAGTCTGGTGCTGTTACACTATCTTATTATATAGAAAACTTTGTCAGTCACTGATATCCGATCAATGGAGTATGAAATTATGATACAAGTTATGCCTACAATGTAGATCCTGATAGTTATAAAAATGACTATAGCAATGTAGCTTAAAAAAAAATATCCAAATAAGATAGTGTCTCAATGGACAATGTTATCCAAATAAACTACCTTGGACCATAGAATACTTACTCTCTAACTCTTGCAAAAGGTTTTTGTAAGAAGCAAAACGATATTGATTCAAAAATATATCTTTATAGAGTCTAATGTCTAGCTTATTTTCTAGTCAGATTGTACTCATATCTATATCATCTATCGTAGCAAGTTCCACAAGAGACCTGGTAGCATATAGTGTGTCTTTATCGTTAATCAATTTGGAAGATATGGATAAAGGTAACTCATCAAGATGATTGTAAATCTTGTCTATAGTGTGGTACTTTTGTATCAGATTTGAAGCTGTTTTTGGTCAGATACCTCTCACTCATTTCAAGTTATCAGCACTATCTCATATCAGCGATATATAATCTACCATAAACTGCGGTTCAAATCAGTACTCTTGGACAAAATCTTTGTGTGAATATGTAATATTTTTGGCTGGATCTGATATCTTGATATGATCGTATTGCAGAAGTTGTTTTATATCTTTGTCAGATGTAAATATAGTAAGATAATCTGATGGCAATTTGCATGCAAGTGTATATATGACATCGTCTGCTTCATACCCATCTACTTGGTAGCAAATGAGTCCAAGTTGTTGAGTAAGAGATTTCATAACTTTGATTTGGTTTACAAACTCATCTGCAAGCGGTGGTCTTTGTCACTTATAGTCAGGGTTGGCTTCGTGACGGAAAGTTTTTTTTGGACCATCTCGTGTGATTATAAGTCTATCTGGCTTGGTTTGTAGCAATTTAATTATCATTTTAAAAAAACCAAAAATGGCATTTACATTAACACCATCTGGTCATACCATCTCTGGAAGTCCATGATATGCACGGAACATATATCAAGATCAGTCTAGGATGTATATATTTCTCATGATAAAACAAAATTAGCTACTAGGACATTACTATCATCCTGAACAGAGTGAATGATCTCCAACGAAATAATTTAAAACTAATCTCATAGACTGAATATAATTAGAATATTACCAAATATAACTATAAAATCAGAGTGAGTATTACATAAGACCTGGGATCTTTGGCATACCACCACCAAGACCTGACATAAGATCGTTTGGATCAAATCATAGTACCTCTTTGGTCTTCTCCATAGCAACTTGTTGTGCTTTGGTCTTAGCTTTACGATATGTCGCGATAAAAGCAGCCTCAAGTTTGGCTTTGTTTTCTACAGAAAGCAATGTCTCATCTTCTACTTGTACATCAGTTATATCCATCTCCGCAGACATATCCATAAGGATGCCATCTTCTTTGGCTCTGATGATGATGTTTTTTAAAGTATCTTGCAACTTCTTATACTTATCATAAAGTTGCTTCATATCTCATAATTTGCCAAACATGTTTGATTTTGTAAGTAATAAATAGTAATTATATAAATATAATCTGATATAGAAGATATCATAACTATCTTATACCAAATCTCAAGATGAGATATCACTTCCCTAGAACACACATAAAATCTACAATATGTCAACTCTGATAACTATAAGTTATCGGATTTTTTATTAAAATACTTGACAGCTCCCCCCCCCCCACGATTATAATAGTAGCATCATCCTGAGATATGGATTATTTATTTTATCACAAATTATATTATGAAATCGAAACATCTTAGTCCTCATAGTAAGGCTTATAGGGAAAATCTAAAGAGACAATTATTGCAACTGAGAAGTCAGGAGTCATGAAACGAAATTGCTGAAACATTGTCCACTAAATCTAGAGGCACTAGAGAGTATCAAATAGCTCAAATGAATTATGAAGAAAAGCTAGAAAGAGTAACCCATATGTTGAGTAAAGCGTGATATAATATTAATTGATCAGAAAGTAGAATAGAGCCAAAAGATGATAAACTTGACATGGATATAGTCTTAGATATGTGTCACAGCATATGATCTAAATACGAAAGTGGAGAGGCACTGGACAGTAGAGAAATCAATATACTTACAGCCACTATGATGTTATATGTCCAAATCATCAACAGTGAGTACTGATCGATATCAGACAAAGTAGAAATTAGCAGATGACTTATTAGCAAATTCTACAAAATCTTGCCACAAGAATCCCAAGAAAAAATATCAACATTGATGGCGAAGGGAATGCGTCATGAGATGGTATATTTTAGCAATTATAGCGAAAGTATTAGAGCCAGAAACAAAGATTTAGAGTACTTTAGACACAGAAATAGAAATTTTTATGATGAAAGAAAGGATAAACATGCATTATTTGAAATATATGATACAAGTAATATATTTTATACTCTCTCTAATTCTATGAATTTTGACTATATCGCCGATGTTATTTGCTTACTAGCTTATAATAGAGAATATATTAAATTACCAGAATCTACAATATCTATGTTATGAAATAAAAATCTGATAGAGAAAATAATAAATGACCAAAGACTTAGAGATAACAATGTTAGTATTGAATTACTTTTTATGTATTTTGAAAAACAATGAGTCACACTGACTGCTCATGAAATAATAAAAGCAAAAGACTTAAAAAAATCACTAAAAATAGATAGATGATTTCGGACCTATAAGAAGGAATGGACTTGAGATCATGATGATCTCGATAAATCTATGCAAGTGCGAGATAAAAATGAAAAAAATAAAATGATATCAGAAGTATTTGATCAAGATGGGGTAAAAATAGAACAATTACAACAACTACAAAAAGTCATTAATTCGGTAGACATATGGCAATGAGTAGCACAACAGTATAAAACACCTTCTTTTATCAATAAATATCTAGAGGTGTTAGAAAGTAATTGAATGTTGGACAGTGAAAGTGCTAAATATCTTATAGAATCCACAGATCAAGACACCATCACAGAGAAATATGATCATAATGTTATAAAAAATATCAGATTTAGTATATATGATAATGGCGGTGTTACATCAGCAATCGAGGCTATTACCAAATTACTAAAAGTAGTAAATATAAACTTTGAACAACTATATATATGAGATAGGGCACTTCTTTATATAGCAAGTAAAAATGAATGAATCAGCTTAACACCTGCATTACTCCATTGAGCTTTAACGAGCTATACTGAAAAAATAGCAAATAATACTAGGCAGGGTACTAAATTTAATGAGATATTTATAAAATATATAGGAGAGCTTGTCGATGATTGTCTCAATACGGGCAATACGGACATTGTACATTATCTTGTGTCACTTCCTACCAGAGTCAAAAGGGAAATGCACCTTACTGCCAGTCAGGTTGATTTACTAACAAGACTTGCTATCAAAAAAATGACAAACATAGAAGATTATAAAACATTTAAAAACAGAATGTTAGAAACTCAAAAATCTAGTCTACTGATCTATTTATCAGTTATACTGGAAAACAAGGTTAACATATCATTTGATGAATGGGAGGCGGAATTTATGCCAAAGTCTATCTATAAGTATTTTTTGGAACACGGAAGAATGGATATACTCGCTAAAAAATTGGAAAATGGATATATCAAGATTTCAGATGATCCAGTAATAGATAATATAGAATCAGTTATTAATTTTTCAGAACAAGATCACCAAGAACAAAAAGACAAAAAAGCTGAAGATGAAAGACTTAAAAAAATAGCTAAAGAGAAGCAAGAAGAAAGAGTGCAAATAGAGACAGATGCAATTAGAAATGTTCAAAACTGAATAAGTATAATTGATTATCGCCACAAGGATCAAAAGTTCGTTTTATCATTAGATCAGAACAATAAAAGACTTATGTTTTTATCAGCACCTTTAGATTTTCATGCAAATATACATTACAAATATTGTAAAGATTGATATTGTTTAGGTTGATGAAGAATGGAGGTAAATCAAGATAACAAGACTATAATGCTTTACTGATCTAGCGAATCATACGGCACCATAGATAACAAATTCATAGCTCCAATGAAGGAAATATTACTTAGAGATTATCCCTGATATAAAATAATTTAACTCCAAAACTAATACAACCTTACCTACCTTATATACATCGTATTATAATCAAGTCAGATCATCTTCATATCTCGACTCAATATATGTAGATCGTCTATATCTGATAAAGTATCGGACTCCATACCAAGCATATCAGATATCACTACACTCACTCATCATATCTGTTTTATAGTAGTAACAATATCTCAAATATCAGAACTATATCTATCGCTACCTATATAGTTTAGGTCTACATCGTCAATATTTACTCGCCTACCGTTTACCCATACATCTACATCCAAATCTTGCTCCATATTGATAAGTAATTTATCAAAAAGGCTTCCATACTCTTTATAGAATATAGCAAGGTTATGATTGCGATCTATATATAGGTGTATTTTTGGCAAAGTAGATCTCTTTATAGATATACTCTTACCTGTTTTCTGCGATATAGTTGTATTGGCATCGGAAATATCTGGAGATAGGCTGATACTCTCCATATCATACTCCACATCTTGTATATAATTATAATTGTCTGTGATTAATTTGTCCAAAAACTTATAATATAATTTATCATCAGACATAATAGAGATTAACGATAAAAACATAGTACCACCAAAAAATCTAAAAATCTATACTAGATTTTATAATGTTTTCTAGTTCTGATGCAAGAGCTTGATATCACACGGCACGAAATTTTTCTTCTATAGAGAAAAAATCTTTGTGGGAAAATAATTTTCCACTTCAGACATATTTGTCATTAAATTGTGTATTTTTACCGGAAAAGATATCGTATATATACCTTGGAGTGATAGTTTTTTTATAAGAAAACAATCTATGTATATCTCACTGAAGCATAGAGATTTTGATTCAAGAGCCGATACCATAAAGATAATCATCTATCATATCTCTATGTTTGCTGGATATTGTTATAAATCACAAATCTCATACAGTCCCGCCAAATTCATCTATGCGATCCAATATCGTATCGATATTTCAAACTTTCTTATACATACTATCATATATAATTATAATATAAATTACCATATTTCATAAAATAGATAAGTATTATAACATATATAATATAAATATCAATATATTTTAATATAAAAAAGTCTGATTATATTTATATCAACAAGTAATATAAAACAAGCAAACTTTATATATAACACTACAAACCGTAATATATTAATATGTATCCATATATTTATCTGATCTAATTTTGTTTAGTAGGTCTTGGACAACTCACACTATGATTATAATACCACTACCAGTTACTACTACAGGGATACTACCAAATCATTGAAATAAACTCTCTAAGAAAGGTATGTATCTAAGTATGTAACTAAATATACCGAGCACTCCAAGTCATATACCACCCCATAAACATAAGTGCGAAAGAGTAGTACTGATATACTTTGCGGTTTCTTTGCCAGGTCTTATAGAAGGTATAAATCATCACTTCTTCTGGATATTATCAGCAATCCTTTCTGGATTAAAAGTGACTAGAGCATAAAAGAAAGTAAAGAAAACTATAATAAGAAAGTAGACAACAATAGTAAGTGTAGTTGGTTGATTTACGTATATATTTAGATTTTGTTCTATCCGCACTGCTGCATTTTTAATATACGCTGTGGATCAACCAAATTTAGACAAAAGTTGTGACAATAGATAAGGGAATGACACAAATGCTACAGCAAATATTATAGGTATCATACCTACCGGATTAAGTGGGAAAGGCAATATACTAGTCTGCTGGACCTTTCACTGCCTAGCATATATAACTGGTATCTCTTTTAGTGTTTTTATCAGATAGATAGATAATATTGTCAACAATGCTATAAAACATATTATAAATATGATGACCGATAGTTTATTGGTTGTAGCTCATACGGAGCTAAATACTGATGAAGATAGTCAGCTAAGTATAGAAGCAAATATAATCATACTTATGCCATTACCTATACCCTTTTCAGTAATCAAATCTCATAAATATAGTAAGAGCATCGTACCAAAGGCCATCACTAGAGCTACTAATACAATATTGTTCCAAGTAAGATCTATAGCATTGCCTCATAAATAGTAGTTTATAAAGTAACTCACTCAAAATCATTGTAACAATGCCAAAGGGAAAGTTATCCATCTAGTTATCTGACCTATTTTTTTCTGTCATACTTCTCATTCATCTTGTAGTTGTTCTAATTTTGGTACTATACCAGTAAGTAATTGAATCAGTATACTAGCATTTATATACGGTGCAACTCACACAGCAAGGATACTAAAATTATCTAATGTACCTCACAACAATAATGCGAAGTAGGATAGCGCACTAGATCAAACTCATGTAGATAGATTTAAAACATCTACGTCAGCAAAAGGCACTGGCACGTAAACAAGAAATCTATATAATGCTATAATAAGAAGCGTAAAGAGTAGTTTTTTTCTTATAGCTTTGTTTGTAAAAAGTGATTTTAAATCTTTCAACATCTTTATTAGTTACGATAATGATAATTATAATTAAATTATAGTTTACGGTATATAATAACAATCTAACTTATCAAAACAAGGAAAAATAGATAGCTACATAAAAATAAAAAAGTCAGGATAATCTGACTATATTATCTCTCACCCAGCTTTTTCAATTTTTTCTTTCGCTGATTTACTGAAGTTATTGATACCTTCAAATTTGACGGCTGATGTTATCTCTCATGTTCAGAGTATTTTTACAATACTATCAATAGAAGGTATGATGTTTTTCTCTAGTAAAATATCTTTATTTATTACTTTCAATCAAAGAAAGTTTATATCACTAAGGTTCAATGGAGTTATATTTTTTACTAGTTTAAAGTACCTCTTGAATCACTTTAACTTAGGAAGTCTTTGAGCAAGTGGTGTTTGTCATCATTCAAACCGATGTGGTACCTTACCACCAGATCTAGCTTTCTGTCATTTGAGACCTTTGGTGCTATAATTTCACTTTCCATTTCAATTTCATCTTCATATCTGCTTCATAGGATCTTTTAGACCAGTTGATCTTACTAGTGTGTTTAATTCCATTTACAATAATTTATCTATGTAAAATATAATTAATAGTAATTTTATATAATCAGTATTAATTGGTGTAATGATGTTATTTTTGATTTTTAGAATTTTCCTCTATCTTTTCTACTTGTTTTTTCAAATTAAATCTATGTCAAAAATTTTTAAATCTGCTTAATATGCTTATAGCAAGTAAAGCATTGTTTAGCTTGTTATTTGTTCATAGTATCTTACTAAGTATATTGGTATATCAAGCAAGTTCAAGTACTTGTCTAACACTAGCACCAGCTTTTAATCATGTACCTGGTAATGCAGGAATAAGTTTTATATATGCTGATTTATATTTAGTTTCTATGGGATATGGAACAGATCAATTATCATTTATAGTTACATTTACAATATTTTTGTATGCATCATAAGTCGCTTTACTAAGAGCGCTTTGTACATCATTTCACTTTGCTACGCCAAGTCCTATTTTACCTTTTTTATTTCAGACCAAAATGGTAGCACGAAATGATAACTGCCTTCATCATGTAGTCACTCTAGTAACTCTCCTTACTTCAAGCATCCTTTCTTCAAATTCTTTTTTTTCTCACTCTTGTCTTCTCTTTGGTCTATTATTATCTCTATTTCTTTTGTCTCTTTTTCATTTACTTCAAGAACGATCTGATCTACTATCAGACTCAGTCGCCTCTTTAAGTTTTTCTTCGGAATCTTGATCTGTTGATTTTATAGATTCATCTTGAGAGTTGGCATCTTCGGATTGGGTCTCTTCAATATCCCCTAGAGCTTCATCTTCTGGTACTTGAGTAGTTTGATTTATTTGATCGTTATCTAAATCAACATCGACAGAAGACGACTCATCATTTTCGATAATATCCGTTGTTTCTTGTTCTAATTCTTTTTGATCTGTCATAATATATTTATTTATATTTTAATAATTTTTAATAATTTAATTTTTATATAGTCACATAGAAAGCTATTTAGAATTTTACCCCAGAATCTCTTATGCTCTCACAAAATGCTTTTACTCTACCTTTGTAAGCGTAACCATTCCTATCAAATACGAATTTGATATTCTTGGATAGTATGAAATCAGCTACCTTTTTGCCGAGTTCAGTTGCTTTAATTGTCTTATTTCAACTTATCTTATTGTCATTAACGTTAAAAATGACTTTACCATCAACATCAACTATCATAGCGTAATTTGAAGTGTTTGATTTATTAAAAATCAGTCTATTTTCAAATATATGAGATTTTATTTTCGCATTTGATCTAGCTTTTCTTATCGTATAAGATGCCGATTTTTTCTCTGTTATATTAGCTAATTTATTCATTTTATTGTGTTGTTATTTATATTTGTATAAATTTATTTAGATGCAGCCTTACCTGGTTTGAGTTTAATGTACTCATTCAAGAATTTTATTCCAGTGCCTTTGTATGGCTCTGTCCTCTTCAATGCTTTGATCTGATCACATACTTGTCACAATAGTTGTTTATCATGTGATGATAAAACTATAACATCGCTACCTTTAGGGTCTTTTTCGAGTTTATGTGCTACACCATCTGGTATAGTAAAAGTTTTTTTATGAGACAATCAAAGCGAAAATTCTAATATTTTTCAAGTCTCTTTTACGTTATATCAAACACCATATACTAGTAGTTTTTTCTCAAATCATGTAGACACTCCAACTACCATATTTTGAATCAACGCTCTGTATAGACCTCGATAGTTCGTTTTCTCCAAATCTGTTGATGATACGATTAACATCTCACCATCTTGTTTTATATCTACATATTGCGTGCTTTGTTCAAGCATTCACTTTGGTCAAGTTACCTTTACAAAATCACTATCTAGATGTACAACTACTCAAGTTGGTATATGTATAGGTTTTTTTCAAACTTTAGACATTTGTTGCAATTTATTTATTTTATAATTATTTATCCTCAATAATATTCCAAAAGTATATCAATAAAATATTAGTTAAATTATAGACATTCAGAAACTTCACTAAACATAAAATTAAGATCTGGATCTTTGTCCATCATATCCAAAAATTGTGGTATAGTATATTTAGATTCTAATTTGTCCGCTATGCAATTACAATAATCTACAAAATTTATACTATCACTTCATGTTCAAGATTTATTATCTCCATTATCTCATGTTCACTCTTCTATACATGCATCTATAAATAATTTTTTATAATTTTCTGACCACTTGGTACCATCTCATCAATCAGCAATATCAGAGAACATGTCTGCCCCACTGTTGTTAGCTCAAGAGTTCTGTGAATCAGTTCAATTTCCTCAATAATTCTGATTTATATCAAATCATTGATAATTTCTTATATACACAAATCATCAGATCAGCAACAATAAGATCAGTAAAAAAATAATGATATTTTTATTTATATACATGATAATTTAAAAGCATAGTAATTCAATAGTTTCAAGTTTAATATATCTCTGCTATAAGTTCTCATCATACTTTCTGTTCTCTAGCTTCATGTGTAAACATAAGTCATTTAGAAGTAGATATAAGTCATACACCTCTTCACCCTGCCACTCATTTTATGTCCTTGTATCATATATAGTATTTTCTAGATGGTTTAGAGTAAATTTTTATAACTGGCACTAGCTCATTATAGTCTCATTCATAAAAAAGTTCTATATTTATAAATTTATTAGATCATACTTTTTCGATCTGCCAATCAGCAATAAATTTGGATCTCTTAAGTAGTTCCAATAATTTGATCTTAAAATTGCTATAGATTACACCTTCTACTGATATTTTTCTTACCATATAAGCATTCTTAATTCTTATAAGTAGATCTATGACTGGTGCTGCTGTAAAACTCATTATGATTTATTATCTATTTAGTAAATTATTTATATTTTGAATATAATTAGGTTGCATTATCATTGCATACCATTATCGAGCCGCTTTTCTTATACCGAGTATTAGTCATTGTCTTGCATAAGCTCTAAAGCAAACCCTGCATATGCCAAAATCCCTTATATATCCATGCTGTCTCCCACAAAGCTTACATCTATTATAATGCTTTGAGATATTATTCATTTTCTTACCTTCCTGAAGAGCATCTAATCTTCTTTTCTCTCGATGTAGTTGTTTTGCTATTAATGATTTCTTAGCCATAGTAGTTTTATATTTTAGTTATGTAATTAATTTTATAGTTTTAATTAGGTTTTTTAAATAAAAATCATAACGATTTAGCAAGTAGTTTATTTTCTTCTTTGTCAGAACTTGTAGATACTACGGTTACCTGTAATCAAGCTGGTATAGTAAAATCATCTCAAGATAATTCTGGGAATACTGTAAGATCTCTAAATCATATAGAAAAATTACCTCATCTATCAAACACCTTATCGCTAAGTCAATCAAAGTCTCTAACTCTAGGCATCACTAGGTTGGTAAGCCTCTCTACAAATTGATATGCCTTGTCTTTCCTTAATGTTACTTTCAACATCATAGGCATACCTTCTCTAAGTTTAAAGTTTGATACTGCTTTCTTAGAATAAATATAAGTAGGTTTAAGTCAAGTTATCTTGGCAATATTTTTTTCTACTTCAGCAAAATCTTTTATGCCTTTCCTAGTATGTAAAGATCATACTCCACTACTCACAACTATTTTAATTAGTTTTGGTACTTGAAAGATATTCTTCTTTCATAATTTTGATTGGATATCTTTTGCAATCTGGACTTTATCTATCTTTACTATACTCATTTGTGATCTATATTTTTAAATATATTTGTAATTTTATAGTTAACCTTATGTTCTTTTTAATAAATTTAGTTTTTTAATTTATTATTAGTTTTTTTAACGATCCTAACCTTTGTGCCTCACTCTACTACAAATCATATCCTGCTAGTCACATCGTCATCTTGGTAGGCAAGATTGGATATATTTATAGGCAAGTGTTTATCTTGATATCATTGTTGTTTCTTAGCTCTTTTAATAATGTTTAATCACTCCAAAAGTGCATTGTCTCAGTTTATAGAAACTATCTTAGCTGTCTTACCTTTATATTTGCCAGTAATCACCCTAACCGTATCACCTATTTTTATTTTCTTCATCTGTAGTAATTTATGATATTTTAATTTTAAATATACAATCCTATACTATATAATTTTGGTCTATTTTCAATAAATCGTACTACGGCGAAATTTCACCTATTATAATACGTAATACAATCATTACTAGATAACTTCTTGGGCCATATTAGTAACATTTTTTAGGCCATACTTTTCTCTAAGTTCCCTAGCGACCGGTCAAAATATTCTTTTGCCAAGAGGTTGTCCATCTTCTTTTCATACTAATATAACTGCATTGTCATTAAATGATATATAACTACCATCACTTCTTCTTATTTTTTTAACAGTTCTCACAACCAATGCTCTACCAACTCATCATTTTTTATAGATTGACCCGCTAGAAACATCTTTATATGCTATAACCACAGTATCTCATATGGAAGCAGATTTAGAATTTCATTTGATTATACCAATAACTAATCATACTTTTACACCTGTATTATCAGTTATATTAACTATACTCTCATGTTGTATCATCTTGTATTATAAAATTTTATTATAAATATCTATTATTATCTTCGAATAAATTAACCCAATAGGTCCCATTTAGTATAAAGTTATCCACCTCTTTAGTTTACTTATTGGTTTGTGCATCCTAAATTCTACTATATCTCATTCCTTATACTTATTTAGAGGATCATGGACATAGTATTTTTTTTCTACTGTAAATCTTTTTTTATAAATAGGATGCATTTTAACCCTCTTTACTTCTACCACCAAAGTCTTATCGGCCTTAGCTGACACTACCGTACCTTCTAGTTCTTTAATATTTTTTCAATCTTTTGTAATCATTTGTTGATTTTATATTTATATAATAATTGATATAAAGATAATTTGTCTTAATAGTAGATAAATATAGTCGAATATAGAATTATTTATTGGTTTGCGCCATCTTAATCCAAGATATGATTTTTCTTAACTTTTTAAACTGAGAATTATCTTTAACTTGTCATGGAGCTATACTATTTTTAAAATTTATCTCATACAAAGATTTTTGAGTTTCTATTAATTTGGTTTTTAATTCTTGTGGGTTAAGGTTTTTTATGTCATTATATTTCATTATTATCAGTTGTGATAATATAAATTGTTCAATATTATAATAAGTTCTCTAATAAGTTCTCATAGATTGTTATCTAATCTCTCATTTTTCTACAAGTCTTGTTGTACAACTAAGTTTGTAATTTGCTTGTTTAAATACTTCTTCTGCGGTGGTTCTATCTACACCAGATATTTCAAACAGTATCATTCATTTTTTTACCTTTACTGCATAATAATCTAGATCTCACTTACCTTTACCCATTTTTACCTCTAACGGTTTCTTAGTGATAGGTTGGTCTGGAAAAACTCTTATCCAGTATTTTCACACCTTTCTAACGTATCTAATTATAACTTTTCTAGCTGCTTCTATCTCTCTATTGGAAACGAAACTATTGGAAGTTGCTTTGAGTCAAAATTGTCAAAAAGCTACATAATTTCAATTGTATGCAGTACCTCATATAAGTCATTTAAAACTTTTCCTCCGTTTCCGTCTTTTGGGCATTAAAAGAGACATTTTATTTTATTTATCAGTTATTAAATTAATTTTACTAGATTAAATTTTATTTGATCATTTAAATTATTATAATTTATAAGTTCTCTATTGTACATAATTATAATACTATATTTGCTATACCTTTTTCTTTTTTATAAATCTCTCACCTACATATCCACACCTTTATACCAAGTACACCATATTTAGTTTTAGCTATATCATAGTAATAGTCTATATCAGCTCTCAATGTTTGAAGAGGAACAACTCATTTTAAGTATTTTTCACTTCTGGCTATATCCGCACCATTTAATCTTCAAGCTATACTTATTTTAATTCACTTTGCTCATTTCTCCATCGTTCTTTCTACAACCTGTTTGCAAACTCTCTTATATGGGAGTCTATTTTCTATCTGATATATAATATGCTCAGCCATAATTTTTGCAGACAATTCTGGCACTCTAACTTCTTTCAAAGTGATCTTAAATGGTTTGCCAAACTTTTCTTTTATTCTGTTCTCAAGATTGAGTATATTTTTACTCTCTTTACCGAGTATAAATGCCGGTTTAGATGTAAAAATAAGTATTTCTCACTCTGTAGCAATTTTTCTTATTATAATCTTTGATATACCACAGTTTGGACACATCTTAGATACAAAGTTTCTTAATTTGATATCTTCTACAAACATCATAGCATTGTCATTTCTTCTTTTTGGATGCTTGTCATCCCCGATTTTGCACGTTGCGGCTATCCCTCATTCAGGATGGAAAG
>JBDHUX010000008.1:0-18753 GCA_039809405.1 Candidatus Absconditabacterales bacterium | reverse complement strand
CTTCACAAGCCATAATTCTAGGACTAGGACAGCCGATATTTAGCTCTATCCCATCAAAATCGTACTTGTTATCTATGTCTATAGCCGTCTGTATAAGTGCATTTTTATCTCATCAATATATCTGAGCTACGATAGGTGACTGATTACCGCTTTTTACAAGATGTTTGGTCAACCTAGCTGGTTGATGTACATAACCATCTGCAGACATAAACTCCGTAAACATAAAAAAATCCAATCCGTCTACTTTATCTTGGATTGCTATTTTTCCTTGGTTGTAGTAACTATCTCGGATATCTTTGCATACGATCCTATATGCATTGTTCGTAATCCCATCCATCGGAGCAAGTGCCACTATCATTGTTTATTTCAAGTATTTGTTTTAAATATATTTGAATTCTATAATACGATATGATGATATAAAAATAAACTGATTTTGCAAAGAAAAAACTCTCTCGCTTATGAACGGAAGAGTAAAAATTTAAGAAGTTATATTGTACAACCAATCTACTTATCGTCATAAGTAGATATCCGATAGTTTTGAAATAAAGTAGAGTTATTATTATAAGATAACATCTCTTCAAGTAGCTTTCTACTTTTTTTATCAAATTTAAACTGGGTGTTCATACCATCTACATATCATGGATGGTGTATGATATACTCTTGATATATAGGAGTAGATCTTCATCAACTTTTGAAAGTATAATATTTATCGTAAGGTTGGTATTTATCATCCAATACAAAATATAGATCATATATATTACTATTGGATGTAAATTTAACACCACTATCTTCAAGTTTCAAAACCTGTCCATCGTCTGTAGTTAGGACTGCTTTACCATATTTTTTTTCAAATAGTCTGAGGAAGTTATCTTTTGCTTTTTTATTTCTATCTCTGAAACCATCTGTATTTTTTTCTCAAGACACACAATCCTTGAAAGCATAATAGCTTGTAAGAGCTAATTCCTTTGCGTATCATAGCAATTCTTGTTGATCTTTGTCTATGTTATCCAATGCATCTGCTATAGACAATGATAATTCATTATCTTTTTGCAATCAATTTTCACTTGATCAATCATTTGATAATTTATTTAGCTTCATTGTTTTTTTATTAAAGATATAAAATTGAATGTAGTTGTAGGGATTATAATCAAATGAGTTGAGTTTGTCAAGCACTAAAAAACTCTCTCGCTTGTGTCACGAAAGAGTCTTATTATCTTCATATGGATTTTTAATATAATACTTCTATCTTCGTTGTACCTGCTCAATAATTTGTGGAAATAAGACAACTGATTGATTATTACTATCAAAGAGAAATGGTTGGACATCGTGCTGGAGGGCTAGAAGATCAAGTCATTGTGATCTTGTAAGAAGATAGTTTTTGACCGCTATTGGATCACTAATACCAAGTTTTTGCTCAAGATAACGATAGTCTGGTTGTTGTGTCAATCATAATAAAAATACGATATCAAAAAAATCTCTTCCTTTTGTTCTCTTTCTCTCAAAGGCAGTATATATCTTTTGTGCCAATAATAATGATGGAGATATAGTCAAAATATCTGTCTGTATATCAAATTTAGTGAGATGATAATGCTTTGGCTTGTAATTATATCACTGTGCAACCGTATCTATTTGGATAAGTATTGTTTGATTCTTCATAGGAGCAAGATGATTGCTGTAGAGTAATTCGGGGATGCTAATATGACAATGGAATGCTCACTTTTTTATAGTTCTCATACGGACAGTAAGTCATTGTAATTCCAAGTCTTTCTGGATATGTTTGGCAAGGAGATCAAACTCTTCAAAACTCATACTACCATCATTATCAAAATCAATATCTTCAGAAAATCTACTATTTCCATAAATGATCCTGAGTGCAGTACCACCAATAAATCTGAGTTTGTTTCATCGTTTCGAAGAAAAAATAATCTTCAGAATCTTGTATTGGAGATACTCTCTGAGAATATGTTCTTTGTTGTCATGCAAACTTGGTGGATAATAGGCAAGGATTTGTTTGAGTTCAAACATTATGATGTGGAGTTTATATAATCTAAAAAAAATTGTATATTTCTTTGTGTTTTCTTGGGATAAGAGAGAGCGTATTGTAGTAGTCTTTCTGATGATGTTATCTCTTGTCGTACCAAGATGTTGATCCTCATCTCTTCAAAATCTTCAACTCAACTCAATTCTGGATGCAGATAGATATAGTCGCATAGTGCTTTCTCTGGTGTCGCTATGCGGATCGTATCATAATCTCCTATAGTCTGTGTCTCATATCCAAATAATAAACGAGGAACTAGTGAACGATAACTAAAAGTACCAAACTTCGTATCAAATTGTTGCGTTTTCTTACTGGTGCAAGAAGTAATCATATAAACTCACTCAGGGATGAGGTTGTAGTATCTCAGTGCTCGTTCTAGGCTAATATATGACGGTTCGTACATCGTATTTGCTAGAGCAGTCTGATAGCCATAATACTGAGTTATTTGCGGAAAAATTCGTCGTCATCTCCTCAGATGATGTAACCGTCACTTTTGCTCCCAGATATGGAGTTGTTGTCATGCAAAATTTCTCTCCTGTAATCTTATTTGCTGCACGGATAGGGGGTACTTATGATCAAAGAGTTGTTCAAATTGTCTAAAATTCATTTGTTTCTTTTTTTCATATAAAAATATGAATAAGAGAAATATATTGATTTTTTAGAGAAATGCAAGAAAAAAGTGGATTTTCTGGATGAGAGTTGGTATATATCATTTCATTTCCTTAATTAGACTTGCAATATGCATATCTTTGTGCAAAAGGTATGATGATATAAAAATAAACTGATTTTGTAAATGAAGAAAGCAGATTTTATATTTGCTCTACTGTAATCAAAATAGTTTTTTTGTTTTCATCTATTTTTTTTCTTAAAACTTTCCATTCTGTACCAGGCAAGAAAAGTACTTCAGTTTCTTTATCTGTATGATATGTACTCACATACTGATCTATTTTGACTCAAGAATGAGAATTTGTCACAATAAATTTAATAGCATATGTACCATCCTTATCGGCTGAAATAGCTTTGCCAATATTGATCTCATCATTATATTTTTGATTATGGGATTCATTTTTTATATTCCTAAGTTTTTCTTCTAGTTCATCTATAGGCATACCTCTATAAGGGTTGTAATATTCTCAGATAGATATTTTAGCAAATTCAGTCGTGGAAAAGTATCACTTATCACTATATATGTCGCCGGGATTTAATGAGACTATCTCATCAAATAACTTACTATCAGACTTTAGAGTAATATCTCTATATAGTAGTTTGTGTTGGACATAATTATCAAAAACTTTATCCTCAAGTCGAGCTTTTTTTAAAAATAAATCTCATAAATAACTAAGAATATAGAGTTGGCTATAGCACACATTTTCGTCAATTACTCACCTATTGAAAGAATTGTACATGCCAGACAATTCTCCAGCATATAACCCAAGAGACCAAGCTCAGTATTCAGATGAATTCATAGATGCACTCACTTTCTTCATACTCGTAACACCATAAGTTCTAGTGGTATTTATTATCTCACGGAATAAATATTTTTTTTCTTCTATAGACAACCCATCCACAAATGTTTTAATCTTACCATAATATTCTAATGGTGTCCCTACCTTATATGATTCTTGTATGTGGATTGACTCATTTCGAATCTCTCAAAAGCGTTTCAAGCTAGGATCTAAATTCATAAAAAACTTTTCATACGATTTTGTACTACTCCAATCATAAAATATGTGTTTTAAAAAAGCATAAGAACCGGCATCAGAATTATAGAATAAAAGCTGCATTTCAAATAGAGTTTGAACCCCTATGTTTGCAGTCCTGCTAAGTTTATATATTTTCTGTTTATAGTTATTATACTTTTCTGTGGTGAGTGTACCTTGAATGGTCTCTCAAATCACATCATTACAAAGCATAAAATTCATAATCTCTTTTTCAGCTCATGTGATATCTAGTGAATCTAGTATTGATGGAATTATTGCTTTTGCTATAGTGTGTTGATCTGATTTTTCTAATCCCATTTTTAATGCGAATACTTTTGGTATGTCGTGGATGAGTATCATTTTTTTTATCAAGTCTTTATATTCATCTTTTATGATATATTCACTTTCTACTTCTGCAAATTTATTAAGTACTAGGGAAGTATGACGTCTAAGGGTTTCGTGTCATAAATCAGGTACACCAACAGAAGAATCAAATATGTCTTTATAACTGGTATCAGATCTTATATCTTCTATGAATGCTTTATATAAACCGTTAAAAGATTTATCTTGAATAGCGTCAAATTCCTTAATCAAAGTGTTTAGTCAATCAATATTATGCTTTTTTTCTACACCATTCTCTGTTTTAGTCTGAGCACTTTCAGGTTGTCACCTCTGTCAAAATAACTTACCTAAAAAGGTGCCAATACTCCCACTAAACCCAGCTTCCAACAAAAATCTCCTCACTTCTGGATCGGCGATAGTTTCAGCAAGTATCTTTACTTTTACCCTCAACTGTCAGCTTGTTAATTCTCACAATATACCATCTTGCTCATGTGCATCCATAAGAGATAATAACTGTTCATCAGTGAATGACAACTTCTTGCCTGTATATTGTTCATATTGTGCTGCAATAGTCTCTCTCAGCTCTTGTAGTTTTTGAGATTGGTTTTCTGGCGTTATTTCTGCAACGACCTTATCCATCATAGCGCTGTTTTCACGAGTTTGAGTTTCTGTAAGTTCAAATCTAGATTTTTTTCAATCAAAATAGTTGATGCTTGTATTATTGTTTTCTTCCGCTCTCTTCAAACCCTCCACAACATCTGGCACATCTTCATTTTCTATATTTTGTTGGACTTGTTTTGTATGAGACTGTAAAAGGTCGTGACCTTTTTTGGCAGATTCTAATTCTTGTTTCAATGATAGTGCAGTGTCTATACTTACTATATTTACTTTTACCCCTCAGTCTATGATATTATTGAGTGAGCTCATAGTCTGAAGATATAGAATTTGGTTTGATACTATATCTGATATGAGTCTATTCCTACCATCTTGGTCTAATCAGGCATCCATATTTGCTTGCTGATGTGCACCTCTTATACTAACTATACTAGTGATTAAAGTAGTTAATAGGGCAGTATTTGCAAAATCTTGCCATGTAAACTTATCATCAAAGGTTGCTTGTCGTTCGTTATTTAGGTATCCATTGATGGATTTTTGTACTATAGTTTGCAAAGACTCTTGTATATTTTCTTCACCAACTTCCTTAACCATATGTTTTATGAATAATCATGTCAATCTCTTTTTTCATTCCGATTATGCTAGATTTTTTATAATATTTGATCGATTACCCATCAAAAGATTATTTGGAGAAATCAGCTCTAATGCAGATCAAGATATAGAACTCATCATAGAGTATACGTATGCTTCTCTATTTCCAAGTCATTGTTTTTTTGCTTCTATGAAGTTATTTCATACACTTTGTATCATAGAATTAGAAAATAATCAAATTTTGGAGCTTGTATTTGCCATGATAATACCTTCTCAAGCAACTTTGGTGATTCACTTAGATATGACTCATCATCACTCTATCAATACAAACATATGAGCCATAGCATTTGCCACTTCTCATGGTGCATTATCTACAGTCCAATTCCAACTGGTCTCGCCGTCTTGTGAATGTTGGATCAGTGGCTCGCTCATACTTGTAGATCTAGATATCTTGAAAAAGTTATCGAAAGATTGTTTGAGGTCCATAGAAGCTTTTAATTCGTCATCACTTTTTCGTAGTGACATGATCAACATACCTATACTGCTTCATGTTCATAAAGTAGCATCTATAAGTCAATTCCAAGCTCATGTGGTTATATTTAGTATATTGTATAAAGTTGGAGATGCTACCTTCAAAAATGTGTAGAATGCATCTATCTTATCCTGTTTGATTTTTTTTTCTTGTTGATCTATCACTACTCATCCTCGCATATGATTATTGTTTTTGTTACCAGGATCTACTATGACTCTATTTCGTAAAGAAGCTATACTTTTACCATTACTAAAGTAGTTTAAGTTGGTGAGATCTTTATTTATCTTTTGTAGAGTTGATAGATCGATACCGTTATTCTTTATGGCATTTTTGAATTGTGCATCATAATCTGAGAGATAGTCGATCATCTTGGTAAGATTAGTCTGTCCATATTTGCTATTAACTTTTTGTATATCTTTATTATAGTTTATAAATCACTTGAGCATCAAGGGTCAATATTTTTCTTGTAGACTATTTATGGTATTGTTTGATTGTAACATTACTTGATAGCTTTTCATATATCTTTTCATAGATTCCTCGTCTGTGATACTATCTACGTCTACAATTATTTTTTTAGCTTTCTCAACTTCAGCAAAATCAACCGACTCTTTTATCTCTTCTTCGTATTTTTTGTATAGTTTTGCATGTTTTTCGTATATACCAGGCTTATCATATCTATGTTTCTTACTTATGACTTCTATGTCCTGATTA
Organism: Candidatus Absconditabacterales bacterium; assembly: GCA_039809405.1. Lineage (GTDB taxonomy): Bacteria > Patescibacteriota > Gracilibacteria > Absconditabacterales > Absconditicoccaceae > JBDHUX01. The sequence goes on along the minus strand of JBDHUX010000008.1, from coordinate 12,224 downwards.
TATTTAGAAAGTTGCTCTTGGTATTTCTGAGCATTTGGAAATTCATTTTGTAATAGCTCGTTGACCTTGATAAGCTTTTTTGTTTCTGATTCATATTTCTCATCGGATCGTTTATATTTGATCAATACTTGATCTTTTTTCTGGTAAAGTAATTCACTGTATTTTTGTATAGCTTGCTTAGCTACCTCATACCTTACATAAGAATCAGGATCGGTTTTAAACTTATTTTGAGTTTTGAGGGATGATTTAAGTTGATTAGATTTCGTAGATCATAGATACTGCTCATACCAGTTTACGAGTTTGATAATAGCACTATGAGCATATCACTCTTGATAATCCAATGATGGTAGTATGAAGTTTTTCAGTTCAAATCTACCTAACTCTTGATATATTTTTATGTTTGTGCTCTCACTAACAATCTCTTTGGGTTGCAGAAGATCATTTGTATTAGATTCTTGTTCTAGAGATTCATCAAGTAATTTTTTTAGTATATCATCAGCTTTTTTGATATCTGCTTGCCTCATATCTTCAGATTGTTGATGATATATTTTTTCATAGTCTACTCTTGGTAATGTATGTATATAACTAAGTAGATATCTTGCAATATTGTCTTGCATACTTTCAGTACAAAAATCACTTTCAATAAAATCATATAAACCGATAGCATCATCAGAGTATGGTTTCAGTTTATCCAATGTAGATAGAAGGATCTGTTTTTTATTTGTCGCCAAAAGTATAAATATAAAAACATAAATACTACGATCTTATTATAATCAAAAGTACTTGTTTTGTCAAATTTTGTTCTATCTTTTTTACTTTATGCGATTAAAGGCTTATTTTGCAAAGAAAAAACCCTCTTGCTCATATCACAAAAGAGTAGGAATTTGAATTATCCATATATAGAACTACTTATCGTCGTCAAAAGTAGATATCCGATAGTTTTGAAATAAATCAGTATTATTGTTGTAAGATAGCATCTCTTCAAGCAATTTTTTGCTTTTTTCATCAAATTTAAACTGAGTGTTCATACCATCTACATATCATGGATGGTGTATGATATACTCTTGATATATAGGAGTGGATTTTCATCCACTTTTGAAAGTATAGTATTTATCATAAAATAGGTGTGCACCATCCAACACAAAATACAGATCATATATATTACTATTGGATGTAAATTTGACACCACTATCTTCAAGTCTCAAAATTTGCCCATCATCTGTAGTTAGCACCGCTCCACTATATTTTTTCTCAAATAATTTAAGGAAGTTATCTTTTGCTTCTTTATTTCTATCTCTGAAACTATCAGTATTTTCCTCTCAAGACACATAATCTTTGAAAGCATAATCACTTGTAAGAGCTAATTCCTTTGCATATCACAGCAATTTCTGCTGATCTTTGCCTATATCTTCCAATATACCTGCAATAGATGGAGATAGTTGATCACTTCTCCCATGTAGTCAAAATTTATCAAAGTTTTTATTTATAGAATTATCTAGTTTCATTGGGCAAGCAGTTGTAGTTAATAAATAACCAAATATCGTTATACATTAGTAAATCACAATTTTTCATAACACTATTATAATCATTGATAGTTTATTTGTCAAACTACAACAAAATCCTCATCACAAGAGGCACCAAAAAAATAATTAAGTAAATATCAACAAAAAAATAAATACAACCGACATGTAATTAGTCTTCTGACTGCGAACAATTCAAATCAATAGTGATAGCTACTACCTGTTCTCAAATAATACTATTTAGCTCTTCTGCAGTTCATATTAGATGCATAAGTTCTCATGACGCCTTTTTTGTTCAGGTAAACTTATATAGATTTTCTTCTCATTTCTGTTCTAAAAGACAATATTGCATACTCTCTAAACTTGGTTGCGATAAAGTCTCTCGTTTGTTGCTCATTTGTAAATTGTAAATAATAAATATAATAACATTTGTAAAATTTGTGGTGTAATTAACAACACACTAAAATATAAATAAAAGCACCTATTTGTCAAATGAATATGCCATGACCTCTCTGCAAGAAAATCCTATTATTTTCTTATAGTTACAGTAAAGCGAATATAGATTAGTCTATACTATATACGACACTTACGCTCATATCAAATACCATCTCGCCGGGAGCTATAGGAGAAGCGCTATCAGAGCTAGCTCATCACATACCCATTACCTCTTGGCGATCATACATAGGATAAACCGGTGGATAAGAGTTGTCCATGCTCACATCTGTTATAGAGATAACTTTACCAAGTTTTACTCAAGCGAGTTCAGCGAGTTGTTTTGCTTTTGATTTAGCTTTTTGATAAGCCAACTCTCTTGCTTGTTCATAAATCTTGTCTTTATTATCAATGTCGTATGATGTGTTTTGGATTTGTAAACCTTCCACAGATGACAATTTATCAAGTATAGTAGCTACTGTATCAAGTTTTTTAATTTTAATAGATAAATTTTGCGTACTATCATAGCCATCTATCTTAGAATTATTGTTGATATAGTTATAATGCGGATACATAGAGATGTTAGTAGTTTGGATATCTTTTTGATTTATTCACTCTGCAGTTGCAATTTCTATAATTTGTTTTACTTTATTATTTGTGTTTGCAAGTGCTTCTTTTGTAGTTGGAGCATTTTCTGTTATGCCTACATTGGCTATCAGTATGTCTGGCGATGCATATACCTTACCGTCACCATTTACTGAGATACCATCTGTTACTATAGGATTGTTTCAGACTGTAGTAGATGATGGGACATCAAATCATCTAGACGATATAAAAAATCAAGCAAGTGCTATAGCAACTCAAACAATGATAGCATTTCGGATGTTGTTGTTCATTTGGGGGTTTTATAATGATATAAATTCATTAAATTATTATGGATATATAATATAATCTGTATAATCTACATTATATTATATTTATCTTATATCACGATTGCAATACTTTTTTTTGATATTTATATCAAAATAACAATCTATATAAAAAGTAAATTATAAAAAAATTGATGATAAAATCGTTAGATTGATAAAAAAAATATATGTATTTTTACTTTGATACGCGATCAAGTATTTATTTTTTAATCAAGTATCTACTCTTCTATATTGATTTTATTTAATGATAAATTGCAATATATCTTTCTATATAATAAGATTTCCAATAAGTAAAAGGAGCCCGCAAAAACGGGCTCTCAATAATGCTTAAAACTTTTATTATGAACTAGAATTTATATTTTTTATGTATAATATTGCAAGAGATTTTTTATGACAAAAAAGAGCCCGTAAAACGGGCTCTAAAGACTAAGGGTCTCAATGTCTCTCTCTTTTGAGAGACATACAAGAAAACTACACCTAGTTTATATTTTTTTTATAGCAAATTGCAAGAGATTTTTTACAAGAGCTAAACAAGATATACTTGAATTGAGGAAATGCTAAAAACTATCAAAATTAATCTCGACTATCGATATTATAATTTACTATCATGGTCTAATTTGATCTTTCAGAAAGTATTTCCCGAGGAAACGATGCGGTGGTATTTTTTCCAAAAAAATATATTTTGTTCAAATTATGAAGTCTTGCATCGTTTCCTTGATAAAAGGTTAGATTTTTTTATATATAGATGTTGTATATTTATAAGCCATTGTAGTTCAGTAGGTAGAACATACCCATGGTAAGGGTAAGGTGACCAGTTCGATCCTGGTCAATGGCTTGTTTTTATAAAACCAATTAAAATCAAACAAAATACAAGTATGATAAAAAACAACACACAAGATGTATCAAAATATGTAGATTATATAAATAAATTATGATTTAGCTACAACAGAGAACCAGATAAAGATCTACTATTGCAGACATTTGTAAATAAAACTTATTCGGCAGACAACAATAACATCCCACACAATCAAAGGTTGGAATTTCTTGGTGATGCGATACTAGGTCAGATCATATCATATCAATTATATAAAAATTTTGAAAAATTTGAAGAATCCGACATGACGCTAAGGAAGATATGACTTGTTAGAGAAGAAACTCTATCGAAAGTAGCAAAAAAGATATGACTTGATAAGATGATATTACTTGGTAATGGAGAAGAAAAAAAATGATGAAGAGATAATTCATCTATACTTTGCGATAGTATAGAAGCGGTAATAGGGTATCTATATATAGATCTATGATATGAGGTTGCAAAAGAATTCATAATCAAGTACATATACTCTGAATTAGATAATCTAGACTTGATGGACACAAAAAGTTATAAGTGACTTCTACAAGAGCTTATACAATCTAAATACAAGAAACTACCTACATATATAGAAGAAGAGATAGAAAGAGATGATAAGATAAATTATATAAAGTACAAAGCAAATGTTTTGATACATGATAAGATAATCTGATCTTGATATGGAACCAGTAAAAAAAAAGCACAAGAAGATGCGGCCAAGAGTGCATATGAAAGCTTGATAAGTTAGATCGTTATAGTATCAATCAGTTATATGTACTGGTTATGCTTTTTGTGTGTGAAATAAGATCTAGAAAAATGTCTGTCAAATTTATCTTCAATGGTATTTATGTACTTTCTTAAGTTGAGATAATTGGTGCTATCTCCGTTTTTTTTATCTAATGATAGGATAGACTTCAGATACATTTCTACTTGATGATAATTTTCTATACTGCTACCCAAAGGGACTTTTATGATACACTTTTCTCTAGGGTCATTTTTTATTATAGATAATATATCATGTCAAAATCTCTCTTTTACAAACGATACTATATCTTTTCATAATACATTTACTCACTTTTTACCGATTTTATTTTTATCCTTTAGAAATCATCAACCACTTTTTAGGTCTATCAGTTGTATACTATGATCATTGTATGATGATCTTTTGTCGTTCATTATTATATCTATACCACTATTTATGTCATCAAAAGGTAATGTTTTGTAAAGTTCATATTTTGTGTGATCTCAAATTAATTTTATAAGTATGGTCTCAAATATAAATATGATTATATTATGTAGCATATTAGATTTGTTTTGTAACGATCACGGCATCGCCACATTGCATTCGACTATATTTTCAAAGATGCTATGTAAATCATCAAATTGATCATGGTAAAATGTCTTTAGTATATACATGGCAGCATGTTGTTTTTTATTTAGTTTGTAGTATTTATCTGCATATCATAGAGCAATAAATCATACTACTATGTAATTCCAAAAAACTCTCTTATCTTGATTATTTTTAATATGTATTATTGGATTAGATAGTATATCACGACTTTTATTCATGTTGACTTTGTATGGATCAAATCATAAAAATAAACACAAATCATCCAAATTTTTATCTAGAGTATTATACTGAAAAGACAATATTTTATTTATCCCACTTGATCAGTCTGAGAAAGTACTATTTATGAGATTGGTACGCATATCTGGTACAATAGAATCATCTCCGTCCGTAGTTAATAATTGTGGGTTCGTGGATTTTATCTTGAATCAGGATATATCTGTAAAATCAGATAATTTTAAATTTATACCTCACCAACTTAATGTAATCTTATCTGATATATAGTTTAAACTATCATAAGACGTATCAAATATATACTTCCTGCCATGCAAAGTAATGTACGGAGCAAATACTTGGTTGCCGCTTGCATCTTCCTGAAAAAGTGATACAGGAGTTCAAGAGCGATCTTTGGCTGTAGATAATATGTTATCATGGATCCATCATAGGTCAAGTTTCGATCTCTCTCACTTAATAAAATGGATAAATTGAGATCAGACCTTCTCATCATCAAGTTGATCAAATTTGGACAATACAAAACTATCAAAATCTTCTAATGTGTCTTGATCTAGACACTCCTTTATATTTATAGTTTTATCGTAAAGTATAGTTTTCAATAATTCGTCTCAAATACTCTCCCTTTTATTTATATAGCCATCTAATAAATTGGTAATCTCAGATCTATATGATCTAATCTGTTCTTGAAGTATCACAAAATCTACCTTCCCTTGTTTGTTTTCTGTAGATGAAAAAAACCTATCCCACTCACCTACACATTGGCGATAATCTTGAGAAGCTTTGATATAATCGTTTAATATATTATCAGATGACTCCATACAAAAAAATAATTAAAATATACCAATAGTGTAAATATTTTGTATATTATGTCAATAGATTATTATAGATAATATATAAGTGAAATAATCTGATTATCTTAATATCATCTACTCAAGAAATGGACAAATGGCATAGCAACTTTTATACCTTCAAGTAGTTTGGTCATGAAATCATCTCACAATATTTCGCTATCTTTATAATTGTGATAGAACAAGTGTTGTTTTTTCTTTATCAAGTCTATATATGGATTATCAACATCGTATCACCTTGGTGCTTTCAGTAGTTCGTCACCACTTATAGATCAAAAATAAGAAACAAATGTTTTTTCTGAAACTATCTGTGTATATTGTTTTCAATTTTGTGACAAATAATCTCTAAGACTAGATAACTCAGATCAATATAGTCGATAAACTCATCAAGCCAGAAAACTACCACCCGGCTCTATATGTAGATAATATGACGGATACGATGATTTCTTGCCATTTGGTCATACCACAAATCATAAGTTCGTTTTGTATGGATTTATTCATTTGGTAAATCTAGCATCACGATATATGCGAAACATACAAGATTTATGGTCTAGACTTTCTGGTATCTTGTTATCAATTTTTTTAACTCACTCCAAAAGTCAAGATGTAAAAACTTTCCACTGACCCCAAATCTGCTCATACAAAGGTCTCATCAACTCAAAAGAGTTTTTGTTATTATTTTTCTTTATGTAAGTCAAAAAGTCTAAAGTAGCAGGATCTAGAGAGATCATCAGATTATAATAATTTAATAGTAAAGTAATAATGATATGAAGATAAGGTGATTACATTTTTATGTCCATGTGCAGTACTACTGGGCGTCTCACACAATAACTATAAATTAAACTATAATAAAATTAACATCAAGTAATAGATAGCAACATTTACATAAATCTAGCAACAAAATGTCATGTAATATAGGCGACTACAGCAGCAACCATACCCAAAATTACTATCTGTCATACTGTCCATAAGAAGTTTGATCTAGTAATAAACCAGCGAGTAAGTCATAGTATAAGCAATGCGGCAGCTGTCATAATAATAGAGATAGTCCAGCCATCAAACTGGATCGCAAATATAAATGGTACAATAGGTATAAATCAGAATATAACAAATGACATCAAAGTCATAAGTCACTGCAATACAGGACGATCATCTCTGACGTCATTGATCCTTAAATCATAATCCATAAACCACTCAGTTCGTATATCTGGGTACTTTTTTAATATCTCAATATATCAAGATGCATCTTGTTGGGACATACCTTCTTTTTGTAATATATTCAAAGTCCTACTAGTCATACGGTCGGGATTGGAGATGATTAGATTATATTGTAATTTATAGTCACGATTGTATATATCTTGTTCTGATTTGGTAGAGAGAAATTTGCCAAGTCACATACTTACTCCATCACCAAAAAGATTTGCAAGTCAAAATAAAACCACTGCAAGAGGTCATAATCCACCAAGTGTATTGGTAGCCCCAGCTCATACAAACCCAGCTACCACCGCAAATGTCGTTACTATACCATCAATTCATCCATACACAAGTTCTCATATATATTTGGATATTTGATTGAATTTGGGTTTTTTAATCGAGTGCATAAAATTGTAGAATTAATTTAAATGATAAAATATATAATATAAAGATAATCAAACTATCCTCAACTTTATACAATATAAACATTTTCTTGTCTTGATTATCTTGCAGTAAATGTTATACAAAATAATATTATAAAATCAAATCTATAGTATTTCAATCATGTCAGTAGCAATAGTAGGTTGATGAGCTGCTGGTCTTATGTGCGCAGCGGCATTGTTGGAGTGATGATACGACCAAAAGGTTTTTTTATTCGACAGGAATCCACACCTAGGTGCCAAAGTAATCATAAGTTGATGAGGTAGATGCAATGTCACTACTTGATTTTATAAAAGACAAGATCTGAAAAATAAGTATCCAAATGGGCGGGAGTTCATACAAGACGCATTGATGAGTTTCTGACCTCGCAAAATTAGAGCATGGTTTGAAGATCATTGAGTGACTCTAAAAAAAGAAGCAGATAGTAGAGTTTTCCCAGTCAGTGATAATGGTAGGGATGTCGTGTGAGCATTTGACAGATTATTTTCATATCATAAAAATATCCACATCAGACTTAGAGAAAGAGTTTTGGACATAAAAAAAGATGGAGATAAGTTCCATATTACGACAAATATAAATATCTATCAAGTAGACAAAGTAGTAATAGCTACAGGATGAAATGCATACCGCCATACATGAAGCAGTGGGGATGGATACGACTTTGCTATGAAATTGTGACACAGCATAACAAAACTAGGACCATCACTCACAAGTTTTGAAACCAAAGATAAAAAACTTCATGAACTATCATGAATTAGTTTCCCAAACTCAAAGATAATTACACAGGATAATCAAAAATTTGATGGGCCATTGTTACTTACACATTTTGGTATTACATGACCCATGGTGTTTGCATTTTCTGCTCATATACCATTTGTAAACATAGATAAAAATAATCCTCTTATCATCAAATGGATGCCAAATAATGATATATCTTATGAAAAATGGATAGAAATACTACAAGATCAACACGATAACTCTCCACACAAGCAAATCAATACTGTGTTAAAAAATTATTTTCCTACCCGTTTTATAGAATTTATAATGTGTAAAATAGATGTAAATCCAACACAAATTGTATGAAGTTTTGGTAAAAATTTATTTAAATCTATCGCACAAGCTCTGGGAAATTGAATCACAGTAGACATAGTTTGAAGAAGAAATGGTGATGAATTTGTCACATCATGATGAATTCCGACTAAAGAAATTAACCCAAAAACCATGGAGTCACTACTTTGCTCTTGATTGTATTTTTGATGAGAAATTATGGATATAGACTGAGTAACTTGAGGTTATAATCTCACTTCGAGTTGGGCAACTTGAAAGCTTGCATGAACAAATATAATAACAGCAACAGATAAATTATAATATCAGATGACAATATGAAGATAGTAGGAAATATATCTGATAAAAACTTGAATAATAAACTATTAAGTATATAAGTATCACAAGTCTTATCATTATATTTATATATATTGATGAATTAATAATTTAGTTATAAATAGTAAAATTTATGGAAAAAATTGACACACTTGAGCGCGTAGATGATAATCATGAATCGGTATGAGTTTTATTTAAACTCCGTATGCCATCTCTTATAATGTGACTAGCTCTAGGTATAGGTATATCTCTTATTACTGCGAGCTTTGAAGAAGTTTTATCAAAAAATATACAGATAGCATTTTTCTTACCGTTTGTAGTATATATTGCTGATGCGGTTGGCACTCAAACAGAGTCTATATATGCTAGTAATTTGAAGACTAACAAAAATAATAAAGTAAATATAAAAAAATATTTTCTAAAGAGTCAATTTTATGATTGATGTTTGGAATCGGATTTGGGGTTTTGTCTTGGGTTGTAACGCTTCTTTGGCTGGGCAATAAATTATTATCACTTAGTGTATCTCTAGCATCTGCACTAGCAATCATCACAGCACCGATAGTAGCACTTATAATATCTTATATATTGCAGTTACTGGGTAAAGATCCAGCAGCCGGGACATGACCGATAGCGACAGTTATACAAGATATGATAAGCGTAATCATATATTGATTGGTAGCAAGTATAATCATGTTATAGTAGTTGTTTGCTGGTATTGTCATCTTACAACACTATAAAAATATCCAAATATTAATTTATTGGATAATAAGAATCTTCTGACTCTATCCATCTATGACTCCATTATACTCAAGATAACAGTATTGTTTGGAAGTTAGATATAAAATGAAGGATCTATTTGATTGAATTTAATTATTAATTTGTAACAGAGTAATATGATAAATATAAAAAGGATATACGATATTGTTGGTAAGAAAGATGATAGCTATAAAATACTAGTGGATAGATTACGACCCAGAGGAGTCAGCAAAGAGAAAGCAAATATAGATATACGACTAAAAGATATCGCGCCAAGTAATGAGCTAAGGAAAGAGTTTTGACACGATGTAAACAAACGAGAGAGTTTCAAAAAAAACTATATAAAAGAACTGGAAGGTAATAAAAATGCAGTATGAGATATTATAAATATTATAAAGAAACATAATGCAATAACTCTGATTTATAGCGCCAAAGACACTGAACACAACAATGCGATAGTATTGCAAGAATTTTTACAAAAATACTACAAATAAGATAATAGTAATGCAATCAAAGCATAAAATAAATTTATATAATAATACATTTGCTATAGATGGGTGAAATTAATAAAAACAGTGCACAATATCATGCACAGATCAAATTTTTACAAACTCAGTCAGATCTTTTTTTACAACACTCAAAAGATAGAAAGAGCATAAATATAGTAGGTATATGATGTTCATCTACAAGTATAGATGATGAAATACGCAGGATACCATCTAGTCATAAAGTATTACTGCAGACACTAGACACTGCAAAGATACTCTATCCAAACCAAAAAGTAAATACCAAAGTTCATATATTAGAAGATATGAATTTTGCACATTGCGAAGGTAATTATAGTATACAGTGAGATTATTGTACTTGGCCCTGCTGGATAAGTCAAAAAAAAGCAAAACTTGGAATAGCAGATCCACTTACACAATTATATAATGACATAGTAGATCGAGCTGATATAATATTGATAGCAACTCCTATCAGATGGTGAAATGCTAGTAGCTTATATTTCAAGATGGTAGAAAGGATGAACTGTATAGAAAATCAAAAAGAAGTCTATGGAGTAGATCTAGTTCATAACAAACTGATTGGTATGATCATCGTATGAGCACAAGATGGAGTGCAACATGTGATGGCACAAATGATGGCTACATGGTCTCAGTTGTGATTTGCATTTGCAAAATCTCCATATGTCATATATACCGCTTGATGATATTCAAATGATCGTCCTGATCTTGTACCAAAACAATTGACTGATGATAATAAACTTATAGATAAGATGATATCTGATATGCTAACTTATCAATTTGAAAATATACTTCAGAGAAGAAGTGCAAATAAAATATCATAACAGATTATTTGGTAATTAAATCATCAAATATAATGATATGAAGATAATAAGTTATTTCTTATATCTATCATCGTTTCGCTGTATAGGATTAGTTTGGATGTAATATTTGATACGATTACATTCGTTTTGATTGCGGATAATATGGTCGTGGAACGATCTTTGTCGTCAAAATGCAATATTGTGATGATTGGCATATTTGGTGACATTTCATTTAAACAATTTTATAATAGACGATAATGACGGACCGTTGTAGGGGCGATTGTATAAATCGCCCATATTAGATAAATCCATATTTGGTAAATCGTCTGTATTTGATTGGTAATTATTTTGGTCGGATTGATAATCCGCCCCTACGGTTGCGGTAATTGGTGGCAATGATCAACCGTCGTAAAAACAATTTGTTAAATCGCCCGTATTGGATAAATCGTTTGTATTTAATTGATATTGGATAATATTATTGTCAAATTCTGACATTACCAATAGGATATGCACATGATTTGGCATAATAATATATTCGTGTAGATCGACAGATGGACGTTTTGCTATCATGACATGCAATTGTTCATCACAAATTTTACCAACCTCACTATACAACATCCTCCCATCTACAATCTCACCAAAATAATGCTCGCGATCTTTGGTCACGATAGTCACAAAATATCATCATGGTGATGTGTAATCGTACGACAATCAGCGAGGTGATTTACGATGATGTATCATATGAAGATATGAAGATAATAAGGATTATTTTTTCAAAAATCCATACTCGTACACAAGTGGTCTCAATTTCTCTGTCAAAACCTTGTAGGTAGTTTCAAAATCGGTAAACGATACTGGTGGGAAATCTCCGCTTTCGTTACGCCTTTTCAAAGCATTGCGGATCTGATATCGTCATACATCGGCACGATTGAGTTTGAATTCATCTCTGACGGTGTGGGGATCGGTAT
>JBDHUX010000007.1:0-20842 GCA_039809405.1 Candidatus Absconditabacterales bacterium | reverse complement strand
AAAGAGTTTGATACTTTGGATATGGCGTATAGTCTGGAACCAGGTAGGTTTACGATATTTTACTCAGATAGATGAGTAATTATAGACTCTACCTACAATGCTAGTCCGCAGAGTATGTCATCAGCCATACAAAACACTATCGACATCAAGGAGCAGTTTTTCAAGGATTATAAGTTAATACTTGTGCTTGGGGAGATGAGAGAGTTAGGTCCAAACAGTAAATCAGCACACGAAGATATTGCACACAAGATTTGAGATATATCTGATCACACTATATGGGTGAGTGGTGATGCGGAGTATTGATACAAATTTTTGTCCAGGTTAGAAGATTACTTTGTTGAAACAAATCTTGATGTGAAGAACATACTTGATAATATATTTGATAGATATGAAGATAATCAGAAATTTATAATACTATTTAAATCATCTCAGTGAGAAATATATCTAGAGGAGGCTATCAAACCTTGGATAGACAAAATTTATTACAATAAACTACCAAGGCAAGATATATTTTGGAAAAGAAAGAAGTTATTTTTACATAAATTTGAATGATAATATCTTTTATTTTTGTAAAGTAATATTTTTAATATATGCCAAATAAAGTCTTGATTTGATATACACTTTTATGTATAATGGTACCACGATAATTTATCACTAAATTTTATATTATGGAAAAATTTGAAACACTACTTAATTTGGAGTTATTACAACAAGAAGTTGTATCACAAGATGATGATGAAGAGGTTGATAGTGAAGAAACCGAAGAAGACGAAATTAAAGATGAAGAGGTAGCAATGAAAGATGAAGAAACACTAGAACAAGATGAGGAGAGTGAGGACGAAGACGAGGAGGGTGATGAAGATGCTTACGATGATGGGGAAGATGAAGATGAAGACGAAGAAGACGAGGAAGGAGATAACGAAGACGAAGAAGACGAGGAAGGAGATAACGAAGACGAAGAAGACGAGGAAGGAGATAACGAAGACGAAGAAGATGCTTAATGTTTAATTTATTATAACCTACAAACACTAGATTGTGCGTTAGATGATGCGCTTCTAGTGTTTTTTATATTTATGTTTATTTATGACCTATCTATATTTATTACTGATGATTTTTTGATCATGATATAGATCAGATTATTTTATATACTATAAGTATGGGAAATAATAACATACGATATATACTTGGTTTTGCAAAAAGATAACTTGGATATTTGAGAAATATATAATCAAATCATCTAAAAATTATGTTTGTCTTGGTGATGTTATTTTTATGATTTATTTGATCTAACATTTGTATTTGATTATGACTATTTACAATACTCGTCAACTATCTCGTCTATCCTATTAAATATAGTTATATATTTACTTTTGCTAGCTTCAAATTGCTCTGGACTTATAGTTTCAAAAGATTTAATTACACTATCTATGATAGCTGCAGATGTTTTATCAGTTTCAAATCTTGATCCACAAGCTTTAGATGACATAATTCATCTAAGTTCACCAAAGGCATCTTTATATTTATCTAATTCTGTTATCTGTCATCATTTCCATCAATCAAAATACTTTCATACATATGTGATTTTATTATATATTAGTTCAAAAGTAGCTAAGAATCATACCTTTTCTGCTGGATTTTTTTGTATGTAATTATAAGATACAATCAAAAGACTTATACCTATAGTTAATTGTATTAGTATTGATATTATTTTTTTTCTCACCATAATTTTATCAGATTAAATATTTATATAAATTTTATCATTATTGATTATTTTATTGCTCACATTGACCTCTTAACTGAGTATATTTATAAAAAAATTTGTAATTATATCCATTATTATACCGATCCATCTAACTACTCCGCCATACATGACAAGCAAAAACGGTATCATCATATAAAGTGGATTGGAGTATAGTGTACGTTCTAGTTTTGTAAAAAAGTCATAGTTTATAAGTTTTACAAATTTCCATCCATCAAGTGGAGGGATTGGTAACATATTGAATACCGCAAGTCATATATTCAATATTGCCATAGATCATAATATCTTGGCGATTATATCAATATTTGCTAGTATATAGAACTGTGAAAAATCTGATCCGAGATAGACTCTAAGTACAATAAAACATATTGTAGCTAGTAGCATATTTGTCAGTGGTCATGCAATGGATACCAAAAATTCTCAAACTTTTGGATTTTTGTAGTATGTTGGGTTTATGGGAACCGGTTTTCACCATCCAAAATGCACTACAAATACCATGATAAGTCATATAGGATCTATATGAGCTAGAGGGTTTGGGGTAAGTCTATTGAAATGTTTTGGTGTAGGATCTCAGAGTTTATGAGATACCAAAGCGTGAGCATACTCATGAACTCATATCGAGATTATAAGTACCAAAGCTGTGATAGCTATATTTACTATGGTAGATGTTTCAAACATAATTATTTTTATTTTGAAATGACTGAAATTTATTATATTTTTCCCATATTATCTTCATATCATTATCTGATCACGATATCCATTATAGATTTGTGATATTTCAATATTTTATGATTATTTAAATTTCATATATAAAGACGTACGAGCTATTATTATACTACGAGATCTACTTTTTCAAATGGCATGGTCACAGGAGTAGTCCTTCACATAAACTCTATCATAACCGTCAGTGTGCCTCTAATATTATCAACTTCTACAACTTTTCATTTCATGTTCTTGAACGTAGACTCTTTTATCATGACTATATCATCAACATTGAAAGAAGACTTAGTGGTGAGTTTTTTATTTTTCTCATTTATGTCGTCTACCATCCTTTGAAATTGTTCTTCCTCAATAGGTATAGGTCTTATATCTGCTCATATAATAAGTCTAACTCATGGAGTGTTTCTAACTATATACCAAATCTTTTCGTTCATTCTCAT
Organism: Candidatus Absconditabacterales bacterium; assembly: GCA_039809405.1. Lineage (GTDB taxonomy): Bacteria > Patescibacteriota > Gracilibacteria > Absconditabacterales > Absconditicoccaceae > JBDHUX01. Next base: position 17,923 of record JBDHUX010000007.1, on the reverse strand, counting down.
CTTGATAAACATGTATCAAGGATAGAGTTTTTTTGGTTTTAGTGTCTTTTTACCTTTCCTTGTGATGATTTCATTTACGATTGGTATAAAAAAATCTTTTATATCTTCTTCTAGTCATACTTTCTTGATCCTTTCTTTGATGTTTTCTACGACTATCTCTTCTTGATTTGAATTTACAGATAAACCGTACCATCTAAGGTTATCGTCTTGTATTTGTTTTTTTAGATCTATTTCGGTTGTAGATCCTGTAGGTGGTTGATTTGTCATATCTTTTATCCTCTAAACATTTGATAAATGGTCCTAAAAATGTTACTTATAACTGTGTCAGCAAGTCATATATACAAAGATGTAGCTATGATCATCACGAAGACAGCTATCGTAAAATCTGTAACCTCCTTTTTGGTGGGAAATTTGAGCTTTTGGACAGTCTCCAAGCTGTCATACAAAAAATTGAACATAATACGAATTGATTAAGAATTAAAATTTTGTGCGCGCTCCTATGGTATTTGGTATTGTCATCATAGGCTTTTATATGTTATAACTAATCTCTTGATGTTTTGTAGTTATATAGTGAGCGGATGACGCGACTCGAACGCGCAACCAACTGCTTGGAAGGCAGTGACTCTAGCCAATTGAGTTACATCCGCAAGATTCAGATAATCGAGATATATAACATAAATAAGATATTTTTTTTGATACAATTATCAATATCTTTTTAGGGAATGCTGAAAAACTATCAAAGCGGATTCTCAATTATTAATATTATAATTTACTATGGTAGTCTAATCTACCATTTCAAAGAGCATTTCCCGAGGAAACGATGCAATAATAATTTTTTTCAAAAAGTATATTTTGTTTAAATTATGAGGTTTTGCATCGTTTCCTTTACAATAAAATTATATGAAGATAATCTAAAAAATCTATTGACAAAGAGAGATAATTAAATATTAAGCAAGGGGGGGGTGAGAACTTTATTACTTATTATTTTGATATGTCTAAGATCGTAATGTTTAAAGAAACTGATAGATCACGAGTGAGCTACTTTATTGATGACAAAGAAGATTCTAAATTGACAAAAGAATATAAAAATACTCAATCACAGATAGCCATAAATCTTGACAATAAACAAACTTGAGATCACTATCAAGAAAAGAAAAATGCTCTTTTAAAAAAGCCAAAGTGCTTTCATTGTGAATCTGAAAGTAGAAATACAATTAAAATGAGTGCTCGCATTGACGGAACAGAGGAACGGAAGTGTTTTGACTGTAGAAAATGGTTTCTGATTTAAATATATTAAAAAAACAAAACAAAACCCTGTATGTTTCTGTGCAGGGTTTTTATTAGTTTGTATTTTATACAACTATAGGATGAGTAAGAAAAGATCGGATTATCTGATATCTACATCGTCATAATAATAGTTGATGATGTCTTTGTATGTATATCAAGCTTTTGCTAATCAATTTGCTCATTTTCATGACATACCAACTCAATGTCAGTTAAATCACTTCCCACCTTCGCAAATACCATAGATATCTATAACGGACTGTAGGTAAGGCGCATCTGTCCATCCAAACCTATCTGCATCATAGGTAAATCAGGCACTACAGTTGAAGTATGGTAGTATGGCTATGGCATTATCATGATAGATATACTTATCTTGTAAAGTAGAAGTTGCTAAATTCCACTTATTTGATATAGTCTTAAATCATGCTCCTACGTATTTTTGGTTGATTTCTGGGCTGTCAGTAAGATTATAAGTTCTATTGTCTGACATACCATCTTGCTTATTGTTAAACATATAAAACATGGCATAATTTTTGGATACTAGGTAGAGAGTATTTACTTTTTCTTGCTCTTCTTGATCGTTGGTCTCTGCAAGTCATCTCATATAGTCCAAAAAAGGTAACTGATTTATATATACTATCCTATATTGATCAGATCATCTTATCTTTATATAGTCTGGCTTTATAATAAGTTTACCGGCAAATTTATTCCAAGGTATGCCAGCATAACTTTTACGACTGTAATTATCCACTACTACATCTCATCAGCTACTGTCTTCTATACTGACCTCATTTGCAGTGTTTTTTTCTTGATTTCACAATATATAGGCGATTTGATTTGATCATCCTATACGAGTAGTACTGAGTTTGTTTGATTTGATTTGACTTATTTTTGATCAGTTTTTGATGGTGATGATACATTCATTTGTACAACTTATATCAAGTGTATCATAAAGTAGTGTCAACTCATGGAGTAATACTGATATATCTTCTTTGGATTTTTTTTGTGCTTGCTCAGGTGTGATTTTTACGCTTATTTTTTCATATTTATTTTTGTTATCTGAAGCAGGGTATAGTTTTTCTAATTTTGTTATAGTATCATTTACATTGCTTATATAGACTATAGGTATAAATACAACGTAGTCTTTTTTATTGTTTGTACCTAATATAATATCTATCTCACCGTTTATATTGTTTTTTTTATTTATAGATATATGAAGATAATCTCATACTATATTACAATTTACATCAAACTTACTTGATTTGCAACTACCATTTAGTCATCATATGTTTTTACTTATATCTGATATTTTAATTTTTGCCACAAAGTCCGGTCACGGTATGATTAGTTTATTTTTATATATTATTTCTGTGAGATCTTTGTAATGATCTATTTTATGTTCCTGCATCCTCATGGCAACTTGGCCTTTTATATAATCCATACGTTTCTTGATATTTGCTCACGGACAGCTTGTATCTCATACATCACCGTGTCATACTATACTATCAAGTTTTATATCTCTTATGTATGGTTTTGGTCATGAACTGTCAAATTTATGGTATGTCAATTTTGAGTATGGATCCATATGATAATCCTCACTTATAGCTGTAGAAAGGTTTATAAGTGAATCAAGCTGGGCTTGTGTAGGTTCTTGTATATCAAAATTTCCCAATAATGATATTCATACTGTATCAGTATTATTCCATCTTACATGTGCTCAGACTACTTCTGATCAACCATATCTTCACTCGTATATCTTTCCAGATGGTCATATTATATAATTGTATCATATGTCTCATCGATCCCTTGTATTACTGTGAAATTGATATATTTTTCTTATCTCTTCTTTTTCGTCGTATATAGACATCATATGATCTACCTCTCAGGCTGTATGGTGTATTACTATCTTTTTTTTATTGTATTTATACTGCAGTGGTCGTTTCAATATCCTGCCTACGAAATCTTCTCTTATTATTTTATCTATCTTAAATTCGTCTTTAAAATTGCTTAATAGATAATTTTCTGCTATATTTTCTTTTATCTCCAGTGTAGTAGGAGGTTTTTGTGGAGTGTATACGTTAGTTGTTTTTGGCACATATATCCTCAAATTTTCGTTCGCTCATCGTTCTTCTCTAGGGACTATATCTATCTTTGACAATGCCGTATCTGCATATATATTTGAAGATAGACTGACCGCAGATCACAAAACCACTATCATCATAGCTATCTTATTAGAGATGCTAGTTAACTTAGTTCATAGATTATTTTTTTTCATAATATTTTTCATTTAAGTTAGTACAATATTTAAATCAAATTTAATCTACCTTGTAATAATACTTATTATTTACGATATAATCAAGTTTAATCTCTTTATTTTACGATTATAATACTATTTAATTTGACTTTTTTATATTTATAAATTTATATAGATGTGTATTTTCATTTTTATCTTATTGTTAACCATATCTATATGTCAATATATGTATAGTTGCCTTGAAAAAAGTATATTGTTTTTTATAATAGATCAAATTATCTCTCATATCATTTGTGCCATAGGTATAAAAATTGTCTTAATCCTATTGTAACCATATTTACTTACTTAACAACAACTCACTTAGGCATGAAAATATTTTCCAAAAATAAACACTATTTAGAAAATGATCAAAATTATTTCTCTTATGAAAATCAATATGATAGTGGACTCGTAATAAGGTCAGAGATAGTATTTTTAAATGAAGAATACCTTACGTATCAGCAAAATCTTATCTGAGATTTTTTAGATTATTTAGATGAAGAGGCAAATCAAGAACACTTCTCACTATCTAAATTTAAGTCTATCTTTGAATTTGCCTTACAAGAGTTAAACAGCAAACTTGCCGTATTTGCTGAGAAACTCAAATTCGGTGAAAAGATATATATCAGATGATTTATAGAATTTTTCAAAGACAATTACTATGTATCTAGTCTCGTAGGTGATAGTAGTTTAGTTATATTTCGTAAGTGAAGATTATTTTACTCTGTGCACAATGCTAATAATAACAATAGGAGAATTGACCTGTTCTCCGAATTAATAGAGTGAGACGTATATGATGGTGATGAACTACTATTTTTTGCTAATAATATCTCTTATTTCACAGACAAGGAAGATTTTGAAAATATAGCTGATGTTGTATGACTTGATGAGAGAGATATGATAGATATATCTGAAGATATACTGAAAGATAGAGTAGAACTAGAGCAGATATGACTTATAAATTTAGAGCTTATAAGCACTCACAATAGTCACAATTTATTAAATAGCAATAAACCTTGATTTGCTATCTTCGATAGAATAAAACATCGATACTATATAAATAAATATATTATGGGCATAGTTTTTTTTGCCATCATTATATTTGTATTTTTGTGACTCTTGTTCTCAAACCTTATCAGATCAAATAAATGAATTAAACTCAATATAGGTACTGGTACAGATGTGCAAGATGATTCCTATTTTTCTCTTGCGGGTATAAGGTGAGACATAGATCAATTTAAAACTCTTGATCCATCTGCGCCTGAAAAAATTTCCTTATATCAAAAACTATCTAATCAGATATCTACACTTGAAAAAGAAGGTAAGTTGCCTCTAGACATAGCAGAGTTAAGAAAGATGCTTGACTACGAATATCTCAAATGATTTAATATAGAACAGATAGACTCTTTGGATACTTGGATGTATGAGTTCAACTCTAACGATCTACTTGATCTATGAACTCCAAAATGAATTTACGGTAAAAATACCATATCGGTTGCCTGATCAGATGGTTTTATAATTAATATAATCAATTCAGATTCACATTGAACCAATGTAAGATCTTATGCGGAAAGTAAACTTTGATGATGTACTCCAAACCTTAAATCAAATTGATTGTTTTGTTATTACGACGATGGCAACATATATAATGTCACTAAAGCATGAGCAGAAAATATGACTATAGATGGATGAGCTGTTGCTAACATTCAATCTATATGAACATTTGGTAATGGTAACATGTATTTGCTAACGAAAGATAGTTCATTAAATTCTCAGTGAATATATATAGCTAGATATCCTATAGTGCCTGGATTAACTAATTCTTTTAGAGCAGCATTGCTATATAATACACCGTTTGATGCATTATCATCATGACTAGATCTTTCGTTCACTGACTTTGCAATAGATGGCAAATTTATAATGTGGTCTAGCGTCGGTGGTAGTTTGTATCAGTATTGGAGAGCTTGAGACGCTCCAAATATTAGGAAAATAAATATCCAATGATGAGAGTCTGTAGCCAATATTAGTAGTTGAAATATTAAAGTGATGACTTATATAAATTCAAATTTTATATACTTATACGATAGGAATAGTCAAACACTACTTGTGTATAAATCTACGCCAAATAAAACTTCAGAACCATCGCAGTACAGTTATGATCTTAAATATCTATTTGCAGTAAAACTAAACTTGCCTTTATGAACGGTAGCTGATGTATTAGTTTGAGATGATTCTAAACCACTGTTGTATATCCTTACTGATAGATGAGTGGCCACTCTACCTTTCTATAATTACTTAGATAGTTATGATGCTATGACCAAGTAGTTTTATTACGATATATACTTTAATTTACTTATAGACTTAGTTTATATAATAATCAGATTATATTTATACTTATTACAAATTAAAATATGGAAAATATAAATATTAAAAATCATATAGATATAGTGCGAAATATCAAAAATATCAATACGCCGACAAAAGAGAGTATACAAGAGTATGTGGATCAGCATTTTGGTAGAATAGATAACTACCTGAAGACTTTTATAAAACGCCGTCCAGACTCCAAAATCATCATAGATTTTAATATAGAGAAAACAAGCAATCATATGTACCAATGATCTATGGTATTTGACTTCCATGGGATATTATCGGACTTTAGCGTTCAGATAGATAATGACACTCCAGATAGTTGACTACCCCAAGCTATAGCAACACTTTTTGATAAAGCTAAGTCCATACTATCCAAAGAGGTTGAAAAGCTTCATGACAATCATAGTTAGTATTTGTGACCGTTTTATAGATATATTATCTTAGTATTATATTTTTTTATTACCTTATTTATATAAAAATATTAATTTATAAATTATCTACCCAAATTTACTGATGAACATACAAACCAATATAAATAATAAGAAATGAAACTATGCAACTATAACTATCTCACCCGATAGTGGTGCTGCCAATAATACTATATCCAAAAATGCACAATTTTGATTGTATGTACTTGGTACAGAGAAACATGAATCAAGAAGGATAGATAATCAACTTAGATGAAGATCTGGTAGACAATGAGACCCGTGAATAAGTCAATTTTATGTTGCCCTTGACGATGAGATAATGAGAAAGATGTGAGGTGATACAATTAAGTCTATAGCCAAGAGATTACTCCCCAAAGAAGAACTTGATAGTATAGAACTTACACAATCTCAGTTTACTTCATCTATCACTCGTGCCCAAAAACAGATGGAGTGATATAATTTTGGTATAAGAAAACATCTATTTGAGTATGATAATGTAGTAAATAAACAAAGGATAAATATTTACAATAAAAGAGACCAGATACTTACAAGTGTATTCGATAATGATTTTGATGCGGTTATTGTTGAGATAAGAGGTTTTATATCAGAGATAGTGACTCACTACTACAATAAACTTTCTACATTAGAAGGCTGGGAAACAGAGTTTTTTGATACTATCAATCAGATATTTTGACTTGAGTTAAATCAAGATGACTTTCAAGTTTGAAGATCCAAGTCATTTTTACATGAAACAATCTTTAGACTTGAAGAGATGTATGATCACAAAATATGATCATATGAAAATAAACCGATTTTATTTGATTTTTTAAAATCTGTATATCTTGATATACTTGATAAGTATTGGGTAGATCATATAGATGATATGCATTATCTTAGAGATAAAGTAGGGTTATATGGTTATGCTCAGCAAGATCCGCTTATATTATATAAACAAGAGTGATACAATAAATTTTTACAACTATGGATAGATATAAAATCTGATATACTTTCCAATGTATTTAAAGCAGACTTAAATTTACTAATAAATAGATATATACCAGAGTCTGATGTAAACCTAGATGTAGCATATGACAACAAGTGAGAATTTGAAAATGTGATCCAAGATATGAAAAATATAGCACAAAATTTAGCAATTCAGACTGATAGTGGAGATGCAGACAAATTAAAAATAGATATAAGATCTTTATCAGAAGATGGTGTAGAAGTCATAGATATGACTAAAGTAGCATCCACAAAACTAAACGAACCATTCGTGACAGATAAGAAGATATGACCAAACGAACTATGTCCATGTGGCAGCGGCAAGAAGTACAAGAAATGTCATGGTGCTGTATAATTACTTTTAACTGTAAATTTATTTACAATTTCTATTTTATGGTTTTACAATTTCAAAAATATATCAACCATCCTATCGTTCAGGATCGTATAAGAATCTACCATATAAAAAAGATTTTGGATAAACTGACTCATATCAAATCTCCCCATATAGATATAAAAAATAATACTGTCTATATAAATAGACTATCCCCAGAAGATAAGATATCTATACATAAACATAAAAAGTCTATCTTGGATTTAACCAACAAAAGAATCTCTACTATATGACTAAATAAATTAGGATCTATAAGGATGGGTTAGAGATAATCTGATTATATTTATGTGTTTTCTATATTATTTTCGTATTACCCGATGAACCTAAATCAATTACAGTCTCTAAGTTCGCAGTACTTGACTATGAGTTGAGAGGATCTTACCAATGACCAATATCATGAGTTAATTAAGATACTCATAAATCACAATGCTTTGTATTATAATAATCATGAGCCAATTATATCTGATATTGAGTATGATAACTTATTTGCTTTGTGTAAGTTAGTTGAGTTTATACACCAAGATTGGATCGCAATTGATAGTCCAACGCAGTGACTCGTATGACAAGTTGATAGTTCCAAATCCAATTTTGATAAGGTAAGACATCGCAATCCACTTCTTTCTCTTGAAAACACTTATAATGCAGATGAGTTGTCTGACTGGTACGATGGTGTAAAAAGAATTACAGATAAATTATGAATTAATGATATCTGACCTTTTACCATAGAGCCAAAGTATGATGGTATAAGTATAGAGTTGATTTATAAAGATTGAAATTTTGTACAAGGTATAACAAGAGGGGATGGTCAAGTGGGGGAAGATATAACTAAAAATATTTCTTTTGTATCTGGTATACCTGCGACTATAGATACCAAGTCAGAATTACATCTAAGATGAGAGATAGTGATGCCGAAGAGTCACTTTGAGTCTATAAATCAAGAGAGGTCACAAAACTGACTACCTCTTTTTTCCAATCCTAGAAATGCAACAAGTGGTATAGTAAAACAACTTCAAACTCCTGTCGAAATGCAAAAGAGATTGGTTTGTTATGTTTATGATGTGATATAATTTTTTTCATATGATTGCATTGTAACACGAAAACTATTCTCTCATCATATATCTTTGTATATCTCTTTCTTTTAGAGTTTGTTTTTTTTGAAATAATTTCTTATGCTTGCAAAGTCAGATAGTGATTTTTATCAATCCATGATGATCTATGTAGACTTGGATAGGTTTGATAGCATATCATCAGTCTTGTATTTTGATTATAATTTTATTTATCTCTTTTTTTCTCAATAATAACTTATGTGGTGCTTTGACATCGTAATGGGGGATAGTTTTGATATTTGTTTTTTTGTATAGTTGTATCTCTACCTGCTCTAGCCACAATTCGTTTGACAAGCTATGTTTGATCCATCATCACGATATATCTATATGACCAGATTTGATAGACTTTACTTCGTGTCATCACAAAACTATACCAGCATCTCGTTTTTCTAGTATCTCAAAATCATGTGATATTTTTTTATTTATAGTGATAACTTTCATACTTGGCTTGGTTATAGTTATCTAGATCTGATTATCTTCATATCATCATACTTTTATCTCATCTATAATCTCTCTACCTCAAGTTTTTATAACTTTACCTTTTTTGATGACTACTGTCTGATCTATGTCCAAATTTTCCAATATATCAAAGTAGTGTGTTATAAATATCAAAGCATTTGTATCTTGGTTATGCTGGTGAAGTAACTTGGTGACATTTCTGAGAGCATCTATATCAAGACCGCTGTCTATCTCATCAAGAAATATATACTCTGGCTGTAGTAGTCTCAACTGCAATATCTCGACTTTTCTCTTTTCTCCACCGCTAAATCATACATTTAGATCTCTCCACAAAAACTCTTTGTCTATATCTAGTTCTATCATAATCGGCTCTATGGTCTTCTTGAAAGACACAAAAGTCTCGTTTACTCCAAAGTTCTCATTGTAGATCTGCCTAAGAAATTCAAATAATTTTATCCCTTTTATCTCTGGTATGCTTTGGAATGCTACAAATACTCACAGTTTGGATCTTATGTTTGGATCACAGTTGGTTATATCTATCTGGATCTGATTATCTTCATCTCACAAAATTAACTCAGACACTTTTTCTTTTACAGACTCTGCGAGATGGTCTCGTTTATGTTTATCCATCTCAAGTACTATCTGTCATCCAACGATTTGATAAGCAGGGTGACCGATGATACTCATAGCAAGTGATGATTTTCCGCTACCATTTCTGCCCAATATACAGTAGTTTTTACCTTTCTGAAAACTGATATTTATATCTTCCAGGATCGTGTTTTCTCACACATTTACTGCTAAGTTTTTTATTTTTAACATGGTATTTATCTTATTATAATGATATAAGTATAATCTGATTTATATAAAAAACTCCCTCAAATGCAATTTATATTATTTGATAGGTATGTAATCATAAAATTTCTTATAAAAACCAACTTCGTGAGAATTATTTAGAAGTATCGTTGTAATCTATATTCCAGAAATGTGATATACCTCATCAGGGCTTAAGTGTGTAGTATTTATGATTTTAGAGTTAAAATATTGTTCTCACAAATCAATCAAAACTTTTTCCATCTGCAGAAATTTTTCTGGCTTCTCTATTATCATTAAATCATCATCAGCAACTTCCTCTGGGTTGTCTTTATATCTTTGTTCTAACCTCTTTCTTCTTTCTTCAATACTTGCTGTTAAAATAATCGAATTATCAAAAGTAGGATGATTAAATTCTAAAAATATCCTTAAGAGTTCTGAAGTCAATCTAGTATTTCATTTTATAGTGTGATATGCCATTGAGCGTAAAAATATTGTTGAATCTTGTAGTGTATCAAGTAATGGTTGTTTAAACTTTCTAACATCATGCTCCATAGCTACAGCAAATAAATTTCATAGTGTAGTTGAATTATATTCATAGCTATGACTCTTTCTTAAATTATCTGCCAATTGATAAATTTGATTATCTCATTGAGCAAGAATACTATTGTGTCTAATGTCTATATCGGCATTATATAATTTTATATTTTTTACTAAAGTACTTTTTCATGCGAGATCCATACCTTCTATATGGATATATTTTGGTTTGATCATTATAGTAGATACTAAAGGATAATAAATTGTATTATGAGTTCTTGTCATACTAGTGATGTTTTATCTTCGTTGCGATAACTGTGATCTCATCATGGTATGGCTAGTATGTCAACTTTGGTTCAGTATTTGTCTTGTATTTTTTTACTTATCTCTTCAGGAGATCAAAATCTATCTCTTTCTCATTGGATGACAGATACTTTGTTTATATATGATGTCATATCTATCTCGTCATGGATATATCACAATATTTTTATCGTATACTCTTTTTCTAACTTGTGCTTTGATAGATACTTACTCACAACTATTGCTCACAGAGACTTAGCTATGAAGTTAATTTTTTTGTATTTTCATGCATACTTTTTGATTATTTGATCCAAAGTGTTTGACTCAACTTCTAGCTCACTTCATGAGGAAGTATCTTGATTTAAGTACTGAAATTCATAATCAAACGAGACAACTGATTGATTATTCTTTTTACAGTAATCAAATAATAAGCTGATAAATTCGGATTTACTAGTGTCATTAAATCAATTCAGAATAATATTCAAAATATCGCTGTTTTCAGATTCAAAATAATGTAAGTTGTAAATTGATGACATCAAGATATTTTTAAAATATAAATTTTAAGGAAAATGCTGAAAACTATTAAAATCGGTTTCAATTATCAATACTATAATTTACTAAGGTATTCCAATCTACCGTTTCAAAGAGCATTTCCCGAGGAAATGATGCGATGATATTTTTTAAAAATATATTTTGTTTAAATTATGAGATTTTGCATCGTTTCCTTAATAGCCTATTTTATCTCCCTACTCATTTGTTTTTTCCTATATCTATTTGCAAATCTATGTGCCTCATCTCTACACTTAATGAGTATCTTATCAGACTCATCATAAGTTAATTCTACTCATACTATCTGCTTATCTTCATATCTATATATCATCTCTTTTTCTCAATATATCTTACTGCTACTTTTCCTAGCCGATCACTTACCAAGACTTACAAATTGAGTTTGGTTTACAATATCTTGGAAGTGTGGATATTGTTTGATTATAATCTGCAATACTCATAGCTGTCAGACTCCGCCATCTATAACAAATAGATCTGGTGGTTGCAATACATGATCTTCTTGAGGACCATCCTCTAGTTTAAATCTCCTCATTACACATTCTACGAGTGAGGCATAATCGTCTCATCATCTTGCTTTTTTTATCTTATACTGTCTATATCATTTCTTATACAGCAGTCATCACTGCATACAGCTAAGTCATCCGCTAGCTCGTGATCAGTTGATATGGCTGATATCCAAGCATTCGATCTTGTAAGGATAATGGTCTAGGTGATATTTACTTTGTAGGTCTGCAAGGATATTGTTTATAAGACTTGGATCTTTGCCTGTTATACTTGATACAAAGCTTGTGATATAATCGTCTATATGAGATAGTATGATTTTGATGATGCTAGCTTTTGGTTTTATGTTTTTGCTGTAACCAAAGTAACTTTCTTTTTCTTCTTGTTTTACCTCTATATCTCCAAAATCCAACTCTATTGATGAGGTTATATTTTCTATATCTATGCTATCGTCTTCTTGGAGTCTAAGTATATCTACAATTTTTCCTTTTTGGAATACGACTATCACATATATCCGTTTGGGTCATATATGGATTATCTTGAAGAATATACCATCTATATGTTGATCTGATAGTATAGCAGACTGTTTCTGTGTAATTGTATCTATATTTTGGTATATATCTCTTAGTTTCCCTGCTCGCTCAAAGTTTTCTTGCTCTATGCATTGATTTATTTGCCTCAATACTTCTTTCTTGATGCTATTGTTATCCCCATTGAAAAAATCTTTTATCACTTTGATGATATCGTTATAACTATCGGTATATATGTTTTTATCTTGCTTGGCCATATATTTTTTTTGCAAATTTTAATCTTTCGATGAACTGGATCTCTCGTTTCACTTGAAATGACACAGTTATTGTCATCCTGAGGTTTTACCGAACTCCGCTATTCAGCGGAGTAAGGTATCTCCAACGAGATAGCTTGTAATTGTTAAGGCAGTTCCATTGGAGATCTTTCGACTTCATTCCACTATCGCTCCATTCCGCTCAAGATGACAGTGGAGTTTATTACCTTTACTCCGTTCCTCGCAGTTTTGTTCGTGACAGGCAGAATTGCATTTATCCTAGATATCATTATTGCTAGCATCAATAACGGCTTTTAGATTGTGTTTTATATCATCAAAATTGTATCATCTTCTTGCAAGCTTTTGGTATATCTCTATATTATCAAGTCACTTATCTGCCATCTTTCTTATCTCTTTTTGGAGTTTGTTATTTACTCCATCTTTTATATCTTGTTCTAAGATTTTACTAATCTTTTCTATTATCTGTTTATCTACTCATTTCATTATTAGTTTTGACTTGGTTGTAGTGATTGATTTTCACTTATTAATACACTCGGATCTTATATACAACTTCGTATACATCTCATCGTCTATATAACCCATCTCCTCTATCTTTCATATCGTATATACTACATCTTCTAGGTTATATCACTTCTTGATTAATTGAGTTTGTAGCTCTTTTTTGCTCTTTGGAAAACGATTTATGTACTCCAAGGCATATTCCATACATGACTTCATATATTGTATTTTATTATTTTATAAATCTTATCATATTGATGTTTTTATTTTCAATATTTGACTTCTATGTTTATTTTTATGTCGATGTTCTCTTATAAATTTTATTGATTTAAATATAATCTGACTTGTTATTATACTTCTCATCATGCAAAATCTTGCTCGTCTCAAGGGATATTTGTGATAGTAGCCTGAAGGTTTACGACTGTATTGTTATAGTGTCATGCACTTTGTATGACTGTATGAAATCATGGTAATTTTAGATCGCCATATATAGATTCAAAACAGACTGTTCCTGTTTTTTTTAGATCGTTTATGATTTTTACCCTTACTTGATCTTTTGGGTCCAAATTTGTAAAAAATTGTGGAAAATTATTTAAATCTATTGTATCTGTTGTATATGTTTGAAGTAGGTCGTTGGTGCCTATTTCTCAGTCTACATTTGATGACTGGAGTGCTAGTTTATAATTATCTACTCAGTATATTTTTATTTTTACATTTTTATTTTGGATATTTTTTAGATTTCCGTCTCGAGTCAAGTTTCATTCTTTGCTTATATCGCTCTGACTATCTTCAAATAGATATAAAGATGATATGATTTTGTTTTCGTCTGTTATATATCAGAGTGTTTCGTTGCACTTTAATTGAGGGTTTGTTATGTTTTCTTTTTGTCATAGGGCATAACTTTTGGTAGATATTTTACTTGCAAATCGACAATTTCGTGCACTTGTATTACACTCAAAATTATTTTTTATAGTTGCTGATCAACTTGATAGAGTGCTCTCAAATCCAAATCAGTGATTATTTTTTTTAACTAATTGCAACTCTAATCATGCATTTGCAATATAAAATGCTGACTGGTAATCGTGAAATTTATTGGTAAAGGCGAGCATACTTTTTACATAACTCACTATTAGTATACCGATCATGGAAGTGATAATAAGTATAAACATAGTGATGATAAGTATAGATCACTTTTTTTTATATTTGATTTTATTGATATTTTTATTTTGCATTTTTAGTATGATGTTTTTATACTATTTTCTGACTATTTCAATCTAAATTTACATGGATAACTTATTGAATGTGCCATGAGTTGATCATGCCGTAGTAAATAGATTATCTTTATATATATTATTTTCATCTTCTTTATTTGTATTATCTCATAATTCCGCACCCTTTCAGCTGACTTTTAGATATGCTTGGTATCGATATGTTTTAAAATAAGCATCTATGATGCTGTTTATATAAGCCAGAAATACAACGATTACTATAAATAGCACATATATCACATTATGATTTAATGATCATAACCATCCTAATGTATGGAGTAGATACACCACCAAAATTGGTAATCATATTATCAAAACTAAATTTAATATGAGTCTAAGATTTATGATAATATTTGCTATAGCTGACTTTATAGTAAATCATGGGTTGTCTATACTATAATTTATCGATCTTTTTATAGCTTCTCAGACATTTGTTTGTTCAAATATAATTATATATTTCACATATTGGAACATTATAAATACAAATAATATCGATAAAAACCATATGCTCATAACTAAAATTGAACCAATATTGACTATATTGTATACAAATAACTTACTAAGTACACTAAAAAATATGACAAAATTAAATATGACTATGGTAGAATCGTATTCTAATATTTTATAGTAATATTTTATACCGTCTCTAAAATTTGCTCTGATACTTTTTTTACCTCATAAATGTGATATGACCATACTATCTCATATTGGCGATATTACAAAATAGCCAAATCACAATATGGTTCATATGACTACTGTCTTTCGTAGTGCTCCTTCTACTTGGAACAGTCAAAATATATATTTTATTACCTGACTTGATGTATTTAAGTCAAATTTATTTTCTAGAAAAAAGTATGTATTGTATACCACAGTTATTATAAATATCAGACTATGAGTTATACTTGTTGCAAGTGTCAACTTGATTAGCTTGGGACTATCCAATAATTTTTGATATGAAGATAGGAGAATCTCTTTGATCATAGATGTAGTATTTTGTTGTAATTTTCCTTATATTTTTATAACTTAGATTATAATAAATAATTTGTTTTTACTATCAAACTTAATTTATATATTATATTTTCAAATTTGGACTAAATAAAAAAACCTCAAATTCGTGGTGTCAAGTAAAGAAACCTAATCGTAATAGCGAGGTATTTTTTCTGTTGCCAGAGTATTATCCAACCTCATATGATTGGTGTAAGATTTTTTAGTATGACTCACCAAATTCGAAGCAATTTACAGCTATATTATACTTATAAAAAATCCCAATTCAATACTTTATTACTTTTTATTATTTTAATATTGAAATATGGGAGCTGGTTGCATATGCTAGTATTTTATGATTATCGTTTTGTAGATCAAGGAGACAGGGAATCGAACCCTGGCTAACAGTTTCGAAGACTGTTGTGCTAACCGCTACACTACCCCCTTATGAACTTTATATCATATTTATACAAAGTTTACACTATATTGTTTTGCTGATCAGCATAAAGTATAATTATTTCTTTATCAATTTACAGATGAAATTTATCTAGTTTTATGTCGTAAAATATTTGACAATAGATATATTATTTTTACTACTTAGATAAGTGTGTTACTTATATCAATATAATCAGATTATCTTTATATCTATTATCTAAAATATCATTAGCCAATGTCCAAAGAAAATATAATAGAATTGGAAAGGAAGTTTATTGTAGACAGCTTACCATCTGACTTATCATGATGGCAAAAGTATGATATAAGCCAGTTTTATATAAATATAGATGGTGTTGATATGAGGATCAGAAATATAGACAATAATACCTTTATCCTCACAAAAAAGGATCGTACAAGCGATGTGCTTGGTACTATAGAGATAGAGAAGGATATAACTGTCACAGAGTACTTAGAACTTATGAAATTTAAGATAGATGGCAGATGCTCTCCAGTGTATAAGATTAGATATGAGAAAAAAGATAAAGATTGATTACTACGATGTTATGACGAATTTATGTGAAACTTGCAGTGAGTCATATTTGCAGAGGTAGAATTTGATTGATTACTACCTTATATAGATTTTGTCATACCAAAATGATGGAGAGAAGTGACATGACTTATCACCAATAAAAAACTCTATGTACATGGCAAGAAGGCCGTAGATGCGATAGAAGATAAAAAAGTAAAATCGGCTGATATCATCGTAGAGGTAGAAAGATACCTACAAAACCATAGAGATGCATTGCTAAAACTTTATAAAACTATCTGATAAGACCATGACAGTAAAACATTATTGAACATATAAAAACTTTTCTATAAAACAGATAATTAGATCACTATTTAAAAAAGATATACAATCTCTAAATTGTATCACCATAGATAAAAATTGTATATCAAATAATTTCTCTATATTTCAAAAACTACACCCAAAAAAACAGATCATACCAGTCCTAAAATCCAATGCTTATGGTCACGGCATCAAACAAATTTGTTCTATACTTGATAAGATTAACAGCTGTCATATGGTCGCTGTAGATAGTTATCCAGAGTATCAGATAGTAAGAGATAATTTTCATGGAGAGATACTGATGCTATCACAAACTGCAACGCAAAATTATAGATATTTTGATCACAAGATTACACATTTTGTTGTATGGAGTGTAGAAATTATAAGAGAGTTAATTAAACTTGATCGTGATATTAAAATACACATATTTGTAAATACTGGTATGAATAGAGAGTGATGCTCTATAGATGACTTATCTGAGATCATAAAACTTGTTTCTGATTATCCTCATATCAAGATAGTCTGATTGATGAGCCACTTATCATCAGCGGATGAAATTGATCAGGTTGCAACCGATATGCAGTTGAAAGCTTTCAAAAAAGCTTTATCTATATTATCGTTTTACAGTATCACTCCTAAGTTTATCCACATATCTGCCACTTGATGACTTATGAAAGATATATGATGAGATTTGATGACTACTGGTAGGTTGTGAATATGACTCTATGGATATAATCCATTGCAACTGGAAGATAGGTATTTTGAAGTTGGCAAATTACTTAAACCAGCTTTGTCACTTTATAGTACTGTATCTGCTATACAAGATTTATCAAGAAACTCTTGAGTAGGGTATAATCATACATATCATACAAAACTAGACTATTCAAGAGTGTGTACATTCGGTGTATGATATTTTGAGTGACTTGATAGAGGACTTTCCAATAATTGATTTGTTATTTACGATGATATTGCATATCGTATAGTAGGTAGGATAAGTATGAATTATAGTACTTTTGAAGTACCAAATGATTTGCT
>JBDHUX010000006.1:0-20922 GCA_039809405.1 Candidatus Absconditabacterales bacterium | reverse complement strand
ATGCTTGGAGCTAGGGTCAAGATACAACATATCTCACTTACCTAGTAAGTCTTCTGCTCATTTCATATCAAGTATAGTTCTACTGTCTACATTTGATACCACTCCAAAAGATATCCTTGTGGGCATATTTGCTTTGATAAGTCATGTGATTACATTGACAGAAGGTCTCTGTGTTGCTACTATCAAGTGCATACCAACGGCTCTTGCTTTTTGTGCTATCCTTGTGATACATAGCTCTACATCTTTTTTCTTACCAGACATCATAAGATCTGCTAACTCATCTATCACTACTACGATCCTATTCATCTTACTTGTGTTACTATCATTATTTTTATTTGACGATATTGCTTCGTTGTACTCAGATATATTTTTTACTCTATACTGCTTTAGTAAACTATATCTGTTATCCATCTCGACTGTGGCCCGTTTCAGGGCTTTTAGAGCTTTTTCTGGATCTGTAACGATAGGGCAGAGTAGATACGGTAATCAGCTATAAAGTTCCATCTCTACTTGTTTTGGATCTATCATAATAAATTTGAGTTCATCAGGAGTGTTTTGATATATGAGCGAAAGTATGAAATCATTCACTCATACTGATTTACCCTGTCATGTTGCTCAAGCTATAAGCAGATGAGGCATAGATTCCAGGGATTTTACACTAATCTTACCATCTACTCACTTACCTAGTGCGAGATTGGTCAAATTATCTTGAACTTTGGACATAAATTCATCACTAGATAATATGTCTGACAATCTCACCATAGTCGCTTTGGGATTTGGAATTTCAATTCATACAAAGTGTGTACCAGGTATAGGTGCTATGATTCTCAAAGTTTTGGCCCTAAGTCACAGCATTAGATCGTTTTTTAGTTTCTCTATATCAGATAACTTGACACCGTTGTGTGGTTGCACTTTTATCTGGACTACAGAGGGTCATATATCGTATCATGCTATATCTACTCATACGCCAAACTCAGCAAATTTCTTCTGTATAAGATTTCACTTTTCTTGGATGAAGACATGATCTATCTCTTGTGATTTACTATCTGACTGATCAAGTAGCTGTATACCAAAAGTAGGTTTATCTGCTGGGAAAACTGGTTTTTTATAATTGATATTATTTTCAATTGAAGATGTATTACCACCTTGATCAAAATACTCATCAAATGTTCATACTTTATTATAAGATCATTTAGACAAACCAAGTTTGGCTGATATTGCTTGTTTGAGCTTGGACTTGATGTCTTCGTCCTTATTTATTTGTCATAGTCATGTATTGTTCTTTTCTGATATATTTACGTAGGCATCTTTACTTATTTTTACTTTATTTGAATTATCAGAATTGTTCAGATTATCCTTATATCATCATCTCGATGATAGTTCTTGCTTATCTTTTGCTTGTATTTGTATCTTTGGTACAGTGACTCTTGGTAGTTCTATATTTAATACAAATATAATCCATATTATGCCAGCTATAAGACACAACAAGCATAATAATTTTATGGCGGCTATATTATCTCAAAACATAAGTCTTAGTATCTCTATCAACCAAGATGATATATATCCACCATAATTTACATAATCTGTATTTATGTTTTCTACTACTGGGAAGTTGATGATAGATGATATTGATACAGACAATAAAAAAAACCTATTTGATATACTTTTTATAAGATACGATTTTTTATATATAGCAAGAAAATATAGAAGTCATAAGAAGGCTATATAGATAGTTCATTTCTGCCCATATATCATATCTCATACTTTGCCCAGTAATACTGCAATAGGAGTTTCTGGTGCAAAAAAGTATGTGAAGATATACAAAAAACATACTATAAGTACTGGTATACCTACATTCCGCTTACCTATTTTTATTACTTTAGTTTTTCTTGATACGCTTCTTCTAGTTCTTCTTCTAGCCATATTATTATATATATTAAAACTATATTAAATACTAATGATATGATATAATCTGATCTATAACAAAATAAAGCAATTTATAATATTATTTTCATAGCTTTTTTACCCTTTTGTATGATCAAATTATTTTTATTCACAATAAAATTTATATCTTTTACCTGCTTTCAGTCTATACTTATTCATCACTGTTCTATCAATTTCTTAGCTTCTCCACGAGATATAGTTAATCAGCTGTCTACAAGAGCATCTATTATGCTTATATTAGAATTTGCATTAGATGAAAGATCTATACTTCAAACCTCTTTTGCTATATTTTGTTTTAGCGTAATACTCATAGTTTTTAAAATCCCTATCTTATCATCAGCAAATAAAAACTCTGTAATATCCCTAGCTTGATCTGCAAGCGTAGTTCCAAATACAATCTGACACACCGCGTGCGCAAGCTTCTTTTGTCAAAATCTTAGTTCTGGTTGTAGATCATGTTCTTGTTGTATTTGATCTATCTCTTCTATGGTATATAACGAATATATTTTTAAAAATCTACCAACATCTTGATCAGTAGTATTTAGGAAGTATTGATACACAAAATATGGCGAATTCTTTTCTGGGCTTAACCAGATAGCATTACCAGCCGACTTACCAAATTTGTTTCACTGGGAGTCTAAAATAAGTGGAGATGTCATAACATATGCATCGTTTTTACCTAACATTTTACTTATTAATTCCAGTCATGTCACGCCATTACCTCGTTGGTCTGATCAACATATTTGTAGTTTACAATCAAAATCTTGATACAATCTAACAAAATCGTATCACTGTATAAGCATATAACTAAACTCCGTATAAGATATAGACTTATCCGGATCTTCTATCCTTTTTGCTACAGTCTCTTTCTTGATCATATTATTTACTGTAATATGTTTACCTATATTTCTAAGGAAATCAGTGAAACTCATATCAATATAAAAGTCGTGATTATTTTTTATTGTATACTCACAATTTATACCGGATATTTCTTTTATGTTTTTTAGTAAAAATTTCACTTGTCTATCTATTTTATTAAAATTATACTCGAACTGTTCTATAGTTTGAAGATTTCTTTCACTATCTCTACCACCAGGATCTCAGATAATTCACGTCTCTCCTCATACTATAAAGATCAGCTTATTTCATCTTTTCATGAACTGTAATGCAGTCATGAACATAGCAAAGTTACCTATTGTCAGACTATCTGCACTAGGATCCATGCCAATATAAAATACCTCTCATCACTTGTTATATAAGTCAAAAAAAGCTTCATTGCTATACTGTTTCAATAGTCATCTTTGCACCAATTCTTTCCTCAATGATATGTACATAATCTGTTTAATACGCAATTTAAATAAACTTATACTTTTATAATAATTTTATGTTTTATAAAATCTATATAAAACTCCTCATTATATGAACTAAATATATTATTTTATTGTATTATAAATAAACAATCTATTGACTAATAATATTAAATATATAATATAAATGAATATTGAAATTGTATATTGGCAACTATTATATCTAAAATATCATTTTATATAAAACTATAGAGAGTATGGAAGAATCAATAACTATACCAGAAAATAAAGATAGTGATGCATTTGAAAAATGTATGCAGAAGATAAAAGACTTAGAACCAATGGACCAAGATCAAGAAAGATGATTGATATTAGAAGCTAAACAATGAGATCAAAAAGCTTTTGAACAATTAGTTTTAGCAAGTTTATATTTAATATTATCTATAGCACAACAGCACAAAAATCATTGAGTATCGCTCAGATTACTTATCAATGAATGAACCTTATGAGTTATGAAATCTATACAAGAATTTGATGAAAATAATAATATTAAATTTTTGCATTATACAGCACGATGGATAAATAAATTTATACTACAATTTCTTGAAGAAAATAGTGTTATTGCGAAGTTCTTGTGATGAGTTGTGTCTAAACAATCATTAGATCAAATACTTAGAAATATATGAGAGAGGCACAATAAAACTCCCACCAAAGAAAATATAGCAAAAATACTAAAGAACTATAAAATACCAAGCTAAGATAGATAATAAAAAAACCTATTACGTAGCTTCGTACACTTAATACAAATAATAATATAAAATTAATCATGAAACAATTAAAAATCAATCCATCTATAACGAGTCGCGAAGAAAGTATGTCATTAGAAAAGTACTTGAAAGAGATAGCTAAAATGGATATGGTAAGTATTGATGAAGAAATAGATCTAACTAGAAGAATAAAAATGTGAGATCAACAAGCTCTAGATAAGTTAGTAAATGCCAATCTTCGTTTTGTTGTTTCGGTGGCAAAGAAATATCAATATCTCTGATTGTCTTTGTCAGATCTTATCAATGAGTGAAATATATGACTTATTAAAGCTGCACACAAATTTGACGAAACAAGAGGTTTTAAATTTATATCTTATGCAGTACAACGGATAAGACAGTCTATAATACAAGCTATTGTAGAAAAGAGCAGGATTATAAAGCTACCTTGAAATGCGTCTAACATTATAGCAAAAATAAATAAAGAATCATCAGCATTTGAACAAGAATACGAAAGAGAACCAACGAGCGAAGAGATAGCAGAAATATTGAATATGGATGTATCTACAGTACAATCAATGCAACAGTCACATGTCTATCATACCTCTCTAGATCAACCATTAAATACAGAAGAAAGATTTGACACATCATCGCTCTGAGACTTAATAAGTGACAGGTCGGAAGATATAGAAAACACACTTGAGATAGAAAATGAGTATGCCTCTGAAAGACTCAAAGCATATTTTTCAAAAATGGATAAAAGAGAGGTAGAAGTATTAAAAATGTTTTTTGGCATATGATACACTAAGTCATATTCTATAGATGATATATGATCCCAAATGAGCCTTACAAGGGAAAGGATAAGGCAAATAAAATCTAGATGACTTAGAGCACTAAAATCCAAAATAGATAGAGACCCAGATAGTAAATTTCTGCTGTGAGTGCTACAAAGGTAAGTCATATATATAGCATTTATCTTGGTTCAAAAACAGATTGAAAAGAGTAGGTTATTTTTTATAATAACTTGTTTTATGATAAAGATAATCAGATTATCTTACTTTTTGATTATCATACTATCGATCATCGTTTATATAATTTAACTTTTATTATTTAGATATGACACAGGGAGATTATAAAGCAAGTGAAATAATCGTATTGGAGTGACTTGAGCCAGTAAGACAAAGACCTGGTATGTATATATGATCTACTGATACAAGATGATTGCATCATCTAGTAACTGAGATAGTAGATAATGCTATAGATGAATCTCTAGCTGGATATTGTAAAAATATCACTATCAAGATATGCACTGATTGACGAGTAGAAGTCTATGATGATGGTAGGGGCATACCAACCGACATCCATCCTAAAACTGGTAAATCGGCAGTAGAAACGGTTTATACTGTATTACACGCATGAGGTAAGTTTAATAAATCAGCATATAAAATATCTTGATGACTTCATTGAGTGTGAGCAAGCGTAGTAAACGCTCTTTCTGAAAAACTTGAAATAACTGTATATAGAGATGGTAAAAAGCACTTTCAATCATACCAAAGAGGTAAATCAGATCACGACCTTTCGGTAGTATGAGAGACAGATATAACAGGTACAAGTGTAAGATTTCTTGCGGACCCACTTATATTTGAAACTACCAAATATAATACTAGTCAAATATTTAGCAAATATAGACAAACTGCATATCTTTGTCCTGGTGTAGTATTTACTGTCATAGATGAAGAGTCGGGAAGAAAAGAAAGATACTATTTCCAATGAGGTATACGTACTTGGATACAAAATATGACTTCTGACCAAAAATCTGTAATAGAGCCAGTATTTATATCAAAAGAATCTGATGATCTTATTGCTGAGATAGTTTTTAATTATATAGATAGTGCCAATAATAATATCCTATCTTTTGTGAATAATATCAATACTCCAGATGGGTGAACACATTTATCTTGATTCAAAGATGGGTTGCTTAGAGTTATAAATGAATTTGCCAAGGCGTGATGACATATAGACAATAAGATTTGAGAATTTCAGCCTTCTGATATATGAGATGGTCTTTATGCTATTGTTACTGTAAAAGTTCCAAATCCAGAATTTGAGTGACAAACTAAGTGAAGACTTGGTAATAGCTATGTAAGAAAAGAAGTTGAGGCTATCACCTACAAACAGCTATCAGAGTACTTCAAAAACAACGAATCTATTTTCCTCAAATTACTTGATAAGATCAAACTAACAGCCAAGGCAAGACTTGCAGCCAAACTTGCAAAAGAAACAGTATTGAGAAAATCACCACTAACCGCAGGTATGTTAGGTAAACTTGCAGACTGCAGTAATAAAGATAGGTCTAGGACAGAATTATTTATAGTAGAGTGAGATAGTGCTTGATGAAGTGGTAAACAGGGTAGAGATAGTAGCTTTCAAGCTATACTTCCTATAAGAGGTAAGATATTAAATACCGAAAGAGCTACTATACAAAATATCTTAGCAAATAACGAGGTAAAGTCACTTATAGCATCAATCGGGATAGGAATAAAAGATGGCATAGATATGACTAAACTTAGATATGACAAAGTGATTATAATGACTGATGCTGATGTAGATTGATCTCACATCACTACATTGTTACTTACTTTTTTCTATAGATATATGAAACCACTTATTGATGAGTGACATGTTTATGTAGCTTGTCCGCCACTATATAAGATACACAATAGTAACAGATCTGTTTATATCTATGATGCACAAGATAAGTCACTTGAACAATTGGCAGAAGAAAATTGATTCACAGGCAAATGGGAAGTACAGAGGTTTAAAGGACTGGGTGAGATGAATTATGACCAGCTTGCAGAGACCACTATGAACCCCGCAACTAGGACTATCAAGAAAATCACAATAGAA
This sequence comes from Candidatus Absconditabacterales bacterium, assembly GCA_039809405.1. GTDB lineage: Bacteria > Patescibacteriota > Gracilibacteria > Absconditabacterales > Absconditicoccaceae > JBDHUX01. Next base: position 14,000 of record JBDHUX010000006.1, on the reverse strand, counting down.
GATTGAGAAGAAGCAGATAGGTTATTTAGAGTATTGATGTGAGACGATAGTCAGTGAAGGAAGCATTTTATCCTAGACCACGCTAAAACAGTCGTGGATATAGACATCTAATTTGACTATAATAAATATAATAAGATAATCTGATAGCTTTTCATATGAAGCTATCTACTTATCTTTTTTTGCTCATTATTTTTATTTGACAAAATCAATGATTATCAATATAATTAACCAAATTATAATTTAGTTATCCAAAACGATGTGTATGAATATATGAGATAGAGAAATGAGTCTAAATGAGATAGATTCAAATAGTCAGATTATTTTAAATCAATCAAAATCTATAGATGAGTTTATAAATGATTTCGGCAGTAAGTCTGACTATCATAAAGTAGTAATTAATTTGATCAATTTTATCTGCGATAGGGTGGAAGATGGTTTCATATATCATAAAGACAATATACTAAGCTATATAGGAAATAATAAGTTATTGATAAATTATAAAGATCTTTTTGCGATATGAGACAGGTTATATCAATTCAAGTATAAATTTGAAAATATAAAAAAAGTTATCTATAAGACACGAGATCAACCTTGAATAAATCAAGAAATAGCCAACACACTAAATCTAAAGAAAGAATTAGAAGGGGAAAATATCACACTAAGCAAAGCTGACTTCGCACAAGAGACCCTCTCGCACAATCTTGAAACCCAAGTGTATGACAAGATAGATAGTATCAAGAAAAGCATAAAACAATTAGAGTCAATTTTTATGTGAAAGATCATGAGATCATTTGATAGTATGTTTGAGAACATATATAACAGCTATCTAGATGTAAATAATAAATTACAATGAACCAGACGATCGTCCAAAGTCGCTAGATTGTTTGTAGATGAATTTCTAAAAGATGATGGTATATTTACATGAGACTTAAATAAACTACGAGGAGATTTAAAAAAACACTTTTACGACTATATAATGAGTAAAATACCTATGAACAAGCAAAATTATCGTAAAATACAAGAAACAGAATGAGATCGATCTTTTTTCAAAAATCAAAAAACTATCTTTGAGAAGTTAGGTAAAGAATACCAAAAAAATCAAAGAGAATATGAAGAGTTATTTGAAGATGATCTACCAGAAGGGGAGTATGAATCCATAAGGCAAGATATTATAAAAGGTATCTATAAGATTTGGATGACGCAATATTTTTCCAAAAGGGATAGCCGAAAGTAATATAATTATAAAAAAAGCAAGGGGATGGACCTTGCTTAATAGATCAGAAATTATGATCTATTTTTTTGTGCATCTCTGCAACCTTATACCCAGGTTGCTGAGATATGTACTGGGATCGCTCCCAAATTTTTTCCACCAACAGGAAGAAATTTCTTTCTTCTTTCTTGGTTGAAAAAACAATTCCCCATTCGCTGACTTTACAGTGAATGATGTTCATCGATATTGAGGGGTTGTGAGCCCTCTCTACGATGAACATTGTTATTTTTTTTGCCAATTTTTTTTCTATGATCCTGGCAAGACCATTTTTTGAAAGATTCTGACCGAGCTCGACAATTTTGTCGATAGTCCCAGTCAGGGATCTTTCTTGCCAATCTTTTTTTGGTTGCATTGGTAATTTACAACCGTTTTTGACCTTTGTAGTCTTCCCCGAAGCTGGTCTGGCTCCAGTATTAATAAAATTGTTCATATATTTTTATTTTTTTGATACCACTAGAATACAGAACTCCTGTATTTCATCCAGTGATATCAATGATGAAAAAAAATTTGCTTTTGGTCATCCATCCCATGATCAAAAGACTCACAATAAAAGTATTAAAAAAAATATATAAAATGTCAAGTATTTTTTATGAATTATAATTTGAAATGATTTCGCAAGGATCGGTTATTGCTATATTTAACTTTACTGCCATCCTGAGTCGTTAGGCGAAAGATCTCCAGCTAATCTTGTCATCTCGACCGTAGTGGAGAGACTTCAATACTGCTCGTAAGAGCAAAAAGACATTAAAGTAGTACCGTTGAGATTCCTCGACAAGTTCTTCGCAACTTTGTGCGGAGTAGACGGAATAACAAATATTTTGAAATTTATCAACTATCCGGTCAAAAGATTTGCTTTCTATGTCCAAATATATAATATCAGATTATATTTATATCATTATAATTACAACACTATGCTTTACACACTTATTACATTTTGGCCATTACTGTTTTTGTTGATATTTGGATTTAGGATCGTCCCACCAAACGAAGCAAATATAGTTGTGAGACTTGGTAAACCAGTAAGGATAAGGAAGCAATGACGACATCTTATCATACCAGTGTTGGAAAAAACAATAAGACAGAGACTCTACGATAGAAACTTGAGTGTGTCAGTAGATGCATTAACTCGTGACAATGTAAAAACCACTGTCGGTATCAATGTGGTATTTAGAGTAAAAGATGACAACGAAAGTATCTTAGCGTCAAAATTTGGTATAGATGATCCGGTAAGGATAGTGCAAGCCACTGTAGAAGAACAACTTAGAGCAAAGATATTTGGATTTGAACATGAGGATATATTTGCAAAAAGATGAGAGATTGGTGAGGACCTCAGAGATAGTTTGAAAGAAAAACTTAGTCAATACGGTATGGAGCTTGATAGTGTACAAGTGACAGATATAGTATTGGAGGCTGGGGTTATGGCAGCTATGAATCAGATAGTTACTGAGGAAAAAAAGAAGATGGCTTTGGTAAAAGAGGCAGAGTGAAAGAAAGCAGCTCAGATATTAAATGCTGAAGCAGACAAAGAAGTAAAGAAGCTCATCTGAGAAGGTATGGCTCTCCAAAGGCAAGAGATATCCAAGTGATTTAAAGAGTCAGTCCTTGAGATGAAGTCTATAGACGACACTCTAAAAGCCAAAGATATCCTTGATTTCTTGATAACTTCATCAAGACTTGAGACACTTGAAAAAGTTGGTAAAGACAACAGTAAGGTGATCTATGTAAATGAAAATATGGAAGGTAAGATGGCAAGTATGATAAAAGATTAGCTTGATAGTTATGATGATAGGAAGATAATAAGATTTCTATAAAAAAAACAAGTCAGTACAAAACCCTCTATGAAAACCATAAAGGGTTTTTTGCAAAATTTAAAGTTCAAAACTACTTGGTAAATTTGATACCAGCTAAAAGTAGCTGGTTCTTGGCAGTAAAATCCCAACCAACTTCCGTAAAAACGGAAAAGTTTTGGTTGAGTTTCTGTGTATACACACCCGTAAGGGTGTGAATTGGCTCATTATCCAAATAGTTTATCAGAGTGTATGAAACTCTGAAATTTTTGATCACAATACTTCCTTGGTTCACAAGAAACAAGAAAGTCGGTTTTGCTTGGATCGCCATCTCTGGCTTTCCAAAACTGTATCCCCACCAATGCATAGTGGAAAAATATGGAACGAGATTTGTAAATGCCTGTGCCGACACATACGGCACATTGTAAAAGAATCCGGCATTTGGTCCGATTAGGACCTTGCCTTCAGCGATTTTATAGAGGTAACTTATCTCTATATCATCATTACTAAAAGTAAAAGTAAGATTGGCCTTTTTATTCTCGAAATCTGAAAACAAATATAGCCCTGAAGTAACAGCTCCTTTACCGGCAGAGACTGTCGCTCCAGTAAATTGAAGCGTGTTGGTCAAAGTGTCTTGACCATTTACATAATTTAGAAAACTAACTACTAATGCTATAAAAATAAAAAATCTTTTCATTTTCTTTTGTTTTTTTGTTTTTTTTTGAAAAAATTTTTAACTAATTTAATTTTTACGACTTATTTTGTCGTCTATCTTTGAGTGATACACCAGATAGAAAGGTGCAGAGATACTTGATCTGCGACAACAGACTTCATCTCGAGTTTTAAAGAACAATAAATCTTGCAAGTATTTTATAATCATCTCTCTCTCTCTCTCTCTCTTTGTCAATAGATTTTTTAATTCTAAAATTAAAATTTACTGTCATCCTGAACCACAGGTGAAGGATCTCCAGCGATGTGTGTTTTAAGTTAGCTAGTTGGAGATCTTTCTTCGCAGTAAATTAAGGGCAAGTTGTTTCACTCATAGGATGACAAAAATACTTCAAAACTATCATTAAACTGGATATTTTTATTTGATTATCCTACCAAAATAGTTATATAATAAAGCAGTTTTTGGACTATTTTTTGTTTATAATTTTTTTAAATAATTTAATCATCTTATTATCTTCATATGGTCAAAGATAAAAAACAAGAAAACATTGATCTGTTTAACTATACAGAGAAAGTAATAGATCAGAGTATAGAGTCTGAAGTTTCACAGTCTTATATAGACTATGCGATGTCAGTCATAGTGTCTCGTGCATTACCTGATACAAGAGATGGGCTAAAACCAGTTATCAGAAGAATACTTTATACTATGTTTGAGATGTGACTATATAGTAACTCCAAATACAAGAAGTCGATGTGAGTTGTGTGACAGACATTGAGAGATTACCATCCGCATGGAGATAGTTCTGTTTACGAAGCGATGGTTAGACTCGCTCAAGATTTTTCTATGAGATATCCACTTGTAGATGGACAAGGAAATTTCTGATCTATTGATGGTGATGGAGCGGCAGCTTCAAGATATACTGAGGTGAAGATGACCAAACTTACCGAGTATATGCTTGAAAATATCAGAGAAGACACTGTTGACTGGAGACCAAATTACGATAGTAGTACAGTAGAGCCTATAACTCTCCCTACAAGATTTCCAAACCATCTATGTAATGGAACTATGGGTATAGCTGTAGGTATGGCGACCAATATGGCTCCGCACAACCTTACTGAAGTCATAAATGCATGTCTTTTACTTATATCCAAATCCAAAAAGCAACCAGATTTATTTGATGATCAAGAAGATGCAAATGAAGATAAATTGATACGAGACGAATTTGGTGATGTGACTATAGATGACATTATGAATATAATCAAGTGACCTGATTTTCCTACTTGATGACAGATATTTGATAGTGAAAATATAAAAAATATATACACAACTTGAAAGGGTGGTATATTGGTAAGAGGTAAAACTCATATAGAAAATGATAAAAATAGTACATATATCATCATAGATGAGATACCATATCAGGTGACCAAGTCTGGTATAGTAGAAAAGATATGAGAACTCGTCATAGATAAGAAAATAGAAGGTATAGCAGATATAGTAGATGCTTCTGCCAAAAATAAAATCAGAGTAGTTATAGAGATCAAGAAATGATTTAACCCTGACGATATACTACTACAACTTTACAAATATACAAACTTGCAGACATCGTTTTCACTAAACAATGTAACTCTTGTAGAACAATGATCACAACCAAAGTTATTAAATATAAAAGATCTACTTGTAGAGTTTATATTATTTAGAAGGGAGGTAGTCCTTAGGAGGTCCAAATTTTTGTTACAAAAAGCTGAAGATAGGCTACATATATTAGAATGACTGAAAAGAGCTATAGATATCATAGACGATATTATCAAGATCATTAGATGATCTCAGACTACAGAAGAAGCTAAGCAAAAATTAATTGATACATTTGATTTTACAGAGCCACAAGCTGACTATATACTCAAACTTACCTTAGGCAGACTCGTATGACTTGAGATACAAAAAGTACTGGACGAAATAGATGAAAAAACAAAACTGATTGCAGAGTTAAATGAGATCATATCAAACCCACTAAAATTGGATGAAGTAGTCAGCGATGAGATCACAGAAGTAAGAAATAAATTTGGTGATGAAAGAAAAACTGAGGTGGTAGATGATGTATGAGATATGACTTGAGATTTTAAGAAGTTAATCAAGATGCAAGATCTCAAAAAAGAGGATGTATTATGTTTGATTGATAATAACCATCATGTAAAAGTTCTTTATCAGTCTAGGATTATGAATGTCCCAGAAGAGACTATCCATCTTGTGCATACAAATAATCAAGATAAACTTATTGTAATAACTGATATATGAGAGCTCGTAATACAGAGGTTGAAAGATCTCTGATCTTGGAACATCAAACAAGATCCGTTAGATCCAAAAAAACATCGATGATTGAGATGAAATATTATAGTATGCGAAACGATGGAAGGCGATTATGAACACCTATGCCTTATAACAAACCAAAACTCTCTTAAAAAGATAGACAAATGACTATTGTTAAAATTTAAAAAATTCCCAACTGTAATTATGAACCTTGCAGAGTGAGAAGAGATCGTATCTGTTATACCAGTAAAAAAAGGAGATAATATCTGAATTATAAGTAAGTGATGATGGATGGTACTATTTGATGAAGCTTGACTTAGACCTATGGGTAAGACGTCAGGATGAGTCAAAGGTATAGAGTTACAAGATGATGACAAGATAGCAAGTATGTTTGTCCATAGATGAGAAGAGTTTATACTTGTCTACTCTGAGAATGCTGCTAAGTTATTAAATATAGACGACCTACAAGTCAAAAAAAGATGACACAAAGGTCAGATCGTAGCAGAATTAAATCCAAAACAACATCTGATTTGATGACTTGCTATCAATGAGTGAAATATCAGGATTAAATTAAACAATGATGAACTAAAAACATTGCATAACGATACTATGAAACTTGACGATCCAGAAAGTGAGCTAGACCAGATAACTAACCAATCTATCGTGATGGTTTATAGACCTCGAGAAGAAAAAGAAGGTAAGTAAAAAATACAAATAAGATTTATGTTGATATAGTCAGAGGATATTTCACTATCTAGTAAATTCTCTAAATAAAATAAAAAAAGCCTCTATCATAAAGAGGTTTTTACTTATCATAAATCAGATTATTTTAATTTCTTTTATTATAAGTGATAATGAGATAACTTATAAGTACACACACAATAGATCATAAAAATAATGGTACATTTATACTAAGGAGATATCATCATACAATAGGACCTATCGCCATCCCTATCGTTTGTATGCTGGCTATAACACCATTTAGTCTCCCTATGTGATTTTTTGGTACTTGCTGTATCATATCAGACTGGTATATCGGCGTATATATACTCCCTATAAGTGCTATTGTCAATATTCATATTACCAATGCAATCCAGTTATGAGATGGTATAACCAAAACACCAATTTGATTTAGTATGATAACAACCGATCATACCATCAATCATATGTGTCATATCTTTATGATCTGATTGCTATTAAATTTTTTAATCCAAAATTTTGGTATCAAGATCGACATATTTATAATAGTTATAAGTCACATGGCACCAAGTATGTATCAGATATACTCTCATCATATACCATAGTAATCTTTTGCAAATATACTCATCATAGACTGATATATAAATGAGCCAAATACCAGTAAGAAAAATGATATAAGATACTTTCATAGTATTGGTTTTTTTAGATGATCCCATATAGACTTAAATACAACGAATTCGATCTTACTACGGCTTTTTTCATGATTTGTTTCTTTAAGAAATAATGTAAGTATAATCAGATCTACAAAAGAAAATACACTCATAGCTAGGAATACATCTGTAACAGATCATCCTCAACTAAGTAATAAAGATCAAAAAACTGGTCATATAATAAATCACAAACCGAATACTGCACCCATAAGTCATAGATTTTTCTTTCTATCTTCTTCTGAGGTTGATATATCTGCTATGATAGATTGTAGTATAGATATATTTCATCAAGTGATGCCATTGATCACTCTAGATATAAGAAACCATGTAAAACTTCTTGTCACGAGCAACATTACAAACGACAGTAGCGATCATAGTACACATAATATGAGTGGCCATTTACGACCATATCTATCACCAAGTTGTCATAAAATTGGAGCAGAGAAAAAAGCACAAAGTGAATATACCGTCATACTTAGGCCTACAGTAGCTTCACTTATGCCATACCATCATATAAACTTCTCTGCACTAGGTATAAACACACCTATACACAATACGTCAAGTAAAAGGGCAGTATATATAAGAATTTTTTGCTTATTTATAGATTTATTATCCATATTTTGATTGTATTTATTATTATATCTAAATCGCTATGCTAACACTCACAGTCTATATACTCTTCTTTCTGACTATTTTCATATCTTCGATCCAATCATCATAATCTACTATCCAGGAAATTACAAATTTTTGTTGTATACTCTTCTTTCTTTTTTGGGTTATTTTTTATCTCATCTCTGATTGTTTGGTAGTTATTTTTATCAAAGTTATCGTCTTTTATCCTCAAATCTTTTTTTGCTTTGTTGTAACATTCGGATGAACAAAATCATAGATGTTTCCTATACTCTTTTGGCTTGCAGATGATCCTTGCATTACAAGGTCAGTATCTACAGTTTTCTATATTATCGGTTAGTTCGTCTGTATAAATACACTTTCATATAGTTGTATGAGTTTTTTTACTTCATACATAAGTGCTTACTCTACCATCAAATGTGTATAAATTACCAAGCCAATTTCCATCGTCGTAATAATTTATATATCACACGACGCCACCTTGTAATGAGTAGAAATTATCAAGTCAATACTTATGCAACATCACTGCAAGCTTTTCACATCTAATGCCTCAAGTACAGTACATTATCACTTTTTTCCTACCAAATCTAGTTTTATAATTTTGTAATAAAGAACCCATCTCACGGAAATTTATAGTTCAAGATGGTTCTGCATGTCTAAAATGTCATAATTTAAACTCGTAGCTATTTCTCATATCTAATATAGCATATTTTTTATCATCCCAATTTTCCATAATCTGCTTGAAATCTTGTATTGGTATCTCTTGTCTGTACCTCTCAACATCTTCTGGAGTCACTATATAATTTAATTTTACTATCTCATCTCTGTATTTGCAAATCATCTTATCAAAGTAGTAGTCATCCACCTTGGTAGATTTTAAATCCAAAAGTTCCACATCTTGTAACCAAGATTTACTTTGCATATATAGCTTATAAGCTATAATCTGACCATCATTACCAGTTAAAGTAGCACTAATTCATTCAGGACCCATATAGATCCTACCTTTCATACCTATCTGAGTGCAAAATTTTTTATGCTCTTTGATCTCATCCCCTATATGTGGTATCGTTACAAATTTGTAGTATGTAAGCAGTGTATATATATTTCTTTTCATTCTATAGTATTTATTTAGTATTTAATTTTTTAATGATATTTATCTTTATATATCTTCCCAATAGGCTCTATATATATTTCACTTAGTAAATCATAGTAATTTATATCTGTTTTCGTACTGACTACTATCTGGAGCATAAACCAAAACTTGATTATGTCATAGCTCTTTCAGTATCTTTTTGGCTTCATTATATAATGCTATAGAGATCTCATTTTCATGTATTTTCTGAATTGCAAATCTATATAATCGTGCACTTCTACCATCTTCAAATAATGTAACAGTTCAAACAATTTTGTTATCTACTACTGCTACAAGAATCTTACTTGGATTATTTTTTGATAATAGTTGCATCCTCTCTTCTGTATCTCTTGCATCATCATACTGTCCTCAAAAAGTACTTCAATCATTATACAAATAATAAACTCACTCATAATCTGAATTAGGATCATAGTTTCTTACATCAATAATTATCTCTTTATTTGTCATTATAAAATATATTATTATTTTTAAATACTTATCTTTACATTTAAACTCTCTTTGCGGAGTTTTGCTCCGTTGCATTCTGGACATACTTTGGTGCCAAACATAGTTGCAAAATCTGTTCAAAGTGTTCATTTGTTGTATTGTCAAGTCAGCACATCTTCAACTCATCTATAGTACAAACTCTGATACTTTCACATAGATCATATTTTGAGTATCTCATTATCTCACTTGATAACAATATCTACAAACCGCTCTGGTAGTTTTGATCGGATAGTCGTAGGAGTTATATCGTATTTGTTTGCTAACTTTTCCAATACTTGCTGACCATAACTATTGTTTTGCCGAGGCAAGATTGCTTTGTTGTAAGCTAAGCTAGGATCTATGATCTGTTGCAGATCTATATCTATGATCTCGCCCAATCCATGACAGACATAACAAGCTCACTCTATACGGTTACTAGAAAAATGCTGTGTAGTAAACTCTGGATAAGTGATATTGCACTTTGGACAAAACACCTTATCAGTAAACCAAGTAATGTGTGACTTGGTATCGTATACATCTTTTCAAACTGTTATAGATAGACTATCGTTCGACTTATCATCTTCATCTATCTGATACACCCCAAATTTACTATTTTCATTTAACATCTTTACTATATCTTCTTTCAGCCTATCTTGGTTATCATCACTCAAAGTGATCCTATCGTATATACCATATACAGTAAGCGGAAGGTATTTCTCTGGTATATTTGGTGATTCCAAATAAAAATACTCTACAAGCTGAGAACTTCATTTATCGTCATCAAATAATACAAGATATCTCGTATATCCATCTCACTTATCCATCTTGTTTCTATTTTTTTTAACAAATTTGAGAAAATCTATATTATTTTTGTACTCACCAAGAGCTGATACTATATATATCTTTTTGTCTTTATTTATAGATAAGATATCCTCTGTGATACTATCTACAGACTGTGCCTTGATCTCATTACCACAATTATAACAATAGCTTTGACCCAACTTCGCAAAAAGCAATCTAAGATAGTCATCTATCTCTGTAATTGTTCAAACTGACGATCTCACATTGGCTGCCCTTTTATTTTGTTCTATAGCTATAGCTGGACTAAGTCAACTTGTATACTCTATCTCTGGTCTTGCTCATAGATTGAAAAACTGCCTAAGATAAGACGACAAAGACTCTATATATCTAAACTGTCACTCCTTGTATATAGTATCAAATGCAAGTGAACTTTTCCCACTTCCACTTACTCCTGTAATAGTGACTAGTTTATTTTTCGGTATAGTTATATCTATATTTTTCAAGTTATTTGTGCTAACTCATTTCAATATTATGTTTTCTTGAAAATTCTCAAAGTCTGCACCAAATGCAGTTTTTTTGTTAGTTATATCGGATTTTTTAGCCATAATTTTTATTTATTTGTAGTTTTATAATTGACATGAAGATAAACTGATTAGTTCAATGATCTCTCCACTACGGTCGAGATAGTAGTTTATTGTAAATCAACAATAGTAATGGATCAATTTTTCAAACTATCTTCTGGCATATCTTTTCATAATACTTTTGATAGCATCCTTTTGAACCATCATCTATGTCATATAAGTAGTATATTTTCTTTATTTGATTGATCTAGTATCTCCAAAAATTGTTTTATCCTACTATCCAGATTGTTATCTGACTCTATATTTAGCTTTTCCATCTCTATAACTCTCTCTTCTTCTGGCAGTTTAGTTATATTTACCCAATTTTGTCTAGGTTGATTAGTTTGTAATCAAAGATCTCTTTCTGTCATAAGTTCACTTAAATTTATATCTCATCATACAGATCATATAATTGATTTTATGATACTCGCAGTTTCTTGTGCTCTGATAAGTGTAGATGAGTAAATCGTATCTATATCAATATCTTGATCTAGTAAAGATTGACCGGCTTGTTTTGCTTGTTCTTTACCTAATTCTGTAAGTCAAATATCGCTATGTCATGTACTGATATTTTTCACATTATTTTCTGTTTCTCAATGTCTGATAAGTACCAATTTCATTATATTATTTTTTAATGTTTAATCAATTTTATAGTAAGTTGCCATTCCGCCTGCTCCGCACAAAGTCGCGGAGAGCTCGTCGAGGAATCTCAACAACATTGTTTTAATACTTATATATTTTCTCGCACTAGATTGGAGATCCTTCACTCCGTTCAGGATTACAGCTGGGTTTACATCTTCTCTATTTTACTAAATCAGAATATATCAAATATCTTTTCAAATACAATACTGACAGACTCCAAGAACATCAACTTTTGAATTGAAATATTTTTTTCTAAATCAACTATTTTTGGGCTTTCGCTGTATCGCTTATTGACTAGTCAAGCTAGTTCTAATGCATACTGTGCAAGTATATGTGGTTTATAATTTATCAGACTAGTTGATATCTTACTTGGTAGTAGTCAAAGTTTAGATATTATAGTCTTTTCCAACTGATCAAAACTGCTTATCTGATTATCTCCGTACAGATCATCATCTATATCAAAACTCTCTTTTATTTTATTTATAAGTGTCATGATCCTTGTATATGTATACTGTAAGTAGATGCCATTATCTCAATTTAATTTGGTTATATTTTCTATGTCAAAGTTTACATCGTTTATGAGATCTCACTTTATATCGTTAAATATAAGAGTTGATATAGCGAGTTTGTCAGCAGTATCTTTATCTATCCTATCTTCAAAAGATAATCAAATTTTATCCGAAATCTCATCTATAAGCTCCATGACACGAAAAACAGTTCACTTTCTAGTACTCATCTTCTTGCCATCTTGCATATATAGACCATAACCAAGATGGACCATCTGATCGTTTCTTATATATCATAAGTAAGTTGCAAGAGATATTATCTGCTCAAAATAAACTCTTTGCTCGCTTCATACTACATATATCATCTTATCCGCCCAGAGTTGCTGTGATCTAAATTTACACATAGCCAAATCTCTTGTCGCATAAAGTGTATTATCTCAAGATTTGCTTACTACAAGTACTTGATCAGTATCGGGGTTAAAATCTGCTTGTTGTGAAGATTTTAGAGGTTCTCGCTTCAATGTATCGTCTGTTTTTTTGAATCTAACTACATAGGCTCAGTCGCTTTCGACTGCATAATCAGATCACTTTAAATCTACTATGATATCTCAAGATAGGGTGGTAGCAAAATACTCGCCAAGATAAGTATCAAAACTAACTCACAACTTATCGTATGTAATTGCAAAATCTTGCAGTGTTAATTGTCTAATAATCTTCCATAATTCAAATAAATCTTTATCTCACTTTTCCAAAAGCGAAAATATCTTCCTGGCATGATCGTCCTTGTCTGAGATTCCAATGTCTTTGTAATCTGCATATATCTTACCCATCATCACCGTTGGATCGTCAAGGATCTTGGTTACAATATCATGATTTTGTTCATACTGACAGTACAGTGAGTATATAAATTTGCCAAATGGGGTTCACCAATCTCATAGATAATTCCGCAAAATAGTATCTACTCACACACTCTTGGTAAGATTGGATATAATATCTCAGATGATAGTATTGCGGAAATGTCACATGCTCATACTCTTGGCCATATTTGGACTACTATACTCTACGATCCATTTTTGGTTTTTGTATCAGATATTTATATTACCAAAAGATCATCTATACGATCTGACTTGTCATATTAATGATGATATATAATAATCAGAGACATGTATATTTACAAAGATACCTTGTGATACTATTTTACTTATCAGTTTATCTTCATATCATCATATATCTTGCGATAATTTCTTGATAAATTCGCTGAAATTTAGCTCAGGATTGGATTGGTATATCGTTTTGCAATCTATCACGAAGTCAGGACCAGCTATCTTTGGCTCGGATATAACTTGATCATCTATGTGGTATCATAGCTTGATAAGATAATCGCTTATATTTTGGTTTAATTGATATAAGATATAATCTGATTTATTGTGTATGACACGGTTATTTTGTTCAAAGTTTGGTATACCAAAATCATCTGACAAATCGATTTTTTGATCTATCGTAAAATTACGATCCAATTTGGATGGGATCTTTTCAAGCAAATCCGTGATAGTTTCTTTGTTTATCTGCATAGTCTACAATATAAGTATTTGATAGTGAAATGCAATTGTATCTTGGACGATTTATAATAAAACATAATCCGATAAAAATCTATTGACAAACGGAGTAAGATGATTATAAAATAATCACAAAAAAGATATTGTTCTTTAAAAAATACGAGATGAAGTCTGCATACAGATCAAG
>JBDHUX010000005.1:0-21416 GCA_039809405.1 Candidatus Absconditabacterales bacterium | reverse complement strand
TATATCATCTCTAGGAGTATATTTATAGCATTGCTATTTTTCTGTCATTTACCTAGACTATAGTCTGTATATCTTATATTTACAGGTATTTCTATGATATCTACTTTTAGTCTCCTATAATTATCTATAAGCTCATTTGCATAAGCTGTTATATCTGTCTGTATATTTATCTTCTTCAGAATATCAAGTCTTATATACTTATCTAAAAAATATCTTATCGTAAATTATATTTTTTGCTATATTAAAAGCGTTACTTAATTTTTGTCAATTTTTTATATGCTCCTCTTCGTATAGTATACTCACTGGAACTTCTACATATTTGAGTCTATTTTGTTTGATTAGATGTTCTATTTGAGATGCGTGAGAGTAGTCGTTCATTGTTATTTTTAGTTTTGGTATAGTTTCATACTTAATCATCCTAAAACCATTATTTGTATCAGTGAGTTTTATTCATACAAATATCCTCATAAATAACAATTGTAATTTTTTATGGAATGCTCTATTGGATGGAATCTTCCCAGATCAAGGTAAAAATCTTGATCACAGTACAATATCTAGTGAGCTATTTTTTATAAATGCATTTTTGAAATTAATTATATCTTTTGCTTGATGTTGTCCATCTGAGTCAAAATGCAATATATATTTAATAAAATTATAGTTATCATATATATACTGCTGTCAAGTTTGTAAAGCTGCTCCTTGTCATAGATTGTATGGGTGTTTTATCACAACTACATTTTTACTAAATTTTCATATTATTTTAGTTGGCAAATCTCCATTAAATCCATCATCTATCATAATTACGCCTATTCACAGATCTATAATCTCTTCTATGATACCTATGACATTGTCATTTTGTCTATATGTTGGCATAACTATAGCTGTATTTATGTCTTTCTCTATAAATCATACCGCACTATTTATTGCCAATACTCTTAATATATCAGTACTTTTTATCGCTTGTTTCGTTATCTTATTGTTTAGATCAAAAAACATATACGCAAGGAAGATCATCCCACCATACACAAGTATATCTGCACCTCTTGCAAGCCCAAATACCTCCCCAAATTTACTTAAAAAAGGCGGATAAAACAATCATAACAAAACAGTTACAACTCATCACAAGAAAACGACAAAATGCAAGAGATTTAATTTTCACCTCTTATAGCCATCTACTGTAAAGATGAGAAATAGCAGTCAAGATATATATAGTATGATACTTAGTGGAGACATATAGTTCATTTACTTATAGTTATTTATACTATATTTGTATGATCTGATAATGATAAGTTATACATATCCAGCCAAAAATCAATCAGATTATAATTTATTTTGCACATAAAGTTTATTATGTAAAGCAAAATATTGCACTTCGTTCCACTCAGGATGACGGCACTTTGTCATCTCGACCGTAGTGGAGAGATCTCAATGACACTGCTTTAATACTTATCACACCATCGCACAGCATTGAGATCCTTCGTTCCACTCAGGATGACGATGATTTTAATCTTGCAGTGTACTTAGATCTTTCACTCCATTTCATTCTGTTCTGGATGACGATAGAAACAAAAATACCCCATACTATACTAGCTAGGGTATTTTTATACAAATATTATTAAAATATTATCATACTTTACTTCATCATCTCATCAAGTATCTGATCTTCAAGATCGTTAGATATATACTTCTCAATAGGTCTTGCTCCATATAGTGGATCGTATAATTCTTTGACTTTTGCGTCTATCTGTTTGTCTGTAAATGTAGGTACTTTGGCGGATGGTTGATCTGATCGATTATCTTTAAATACATTGTACAACTTTACAAATATGGACTTGAGTTGTGGCAATCCAAGAGGTCTGAATACTATCTTGTGATCTATCCTGTTTAGCAACTCTGGTGATAGTAGATCGTTTAGCTTATCGAGAACTAGATCTTTGGCATGATCGTAATCAAATCAATTATTGGTACTGTCAACACGATAGTTAAATCAGATCTTCTGAGACTTGTCAGAGAAATACTCGGATCAGATATTGCTAGTCATGATGATGATAGTGTTTTTGAAGTCTATCACTCTTCATTTGCTATCTTTTATCTGTCACTCATCAAGTATCTGCAACAATATATTTAATACTGAGCTGTCAGCCTTCTCTATCTCGTCAAAAAGTAATACAGAGTAAGGTTTCCTTCTGATCTGCTCTGTAAGCGATCCACTGTCATCATAACCCACATATCATGGAGCTGATCATATTATTTTGGATACGGAGTATCTTTCCATATACTCGGACATATCTACCCTTATGAGTGATTTGGAGTCATTGAAATAGTGCTCTGCAATAAGTTTTGCTATGTATGTCTTACCAACTCAAGATGCTCCAAGAAATAAGAAAGATCATATAGGTTTATTTTTTATATTTGGAGATAATCTGGATTTTTGGATAGTCCTCACTACTTTCTGCACTACTTCGTCTTGTCAAAAGATATGCCCCAGTAAAGTATCATCAAGTCTCTTTAGTTTATCTACTTCTGACTCTGTGACGATATTTGACGGTATCCCAAGCTTGTCAGCTAGTACCACTCAGATATCACTTATATCTACCGTAGGTCTTAAGTGTTTTGGTAAGCTTGCACTTACTTTGAGTCACTTGATATGATTTTTTAGATCTATCTCTTTTTGTTTATACTCTGCTGCTTTAAAATAATCTTGGTTTGACAATGCTTTTTCTATCTGCTTTTCTACTTCTGCAATTTTATTCTGAGTATCAAGATACTCTTGGCTATTTTCAAGTTTTGTAAGAAGGGTCGATTTCCTCGCAGATGCTTCATCTATAAGATCAATTGCTTTATCTGGAAGGTGTTTGTTCATGATATATCTTGTAGACAACCTCACTGCTTCATCTATGGCCTCATCAGATATATTCACATCATGAAACTCTACAAATTTAGTCCTAAGTCATCTTAGTATATCTACTGTGTCTTCTATGGTCGGCTCGTTTACATGTATCTCTTGAAATCTTCTCTTCAATGCTGCATCTTTTTCTATATATTTCTGATACTCGTCATATGTAGTAGCTCAGACTAATTTGATCTTTCATCTAGAAAGCATAGGCTTAAGTATATTAGCAGTATCTGAAGCTCATCACTCTGTCCCACCTGCTCATATGATAGTATGTATCTCATCTATAAATAGTATGATATTGTTGCTTGGGTCCATAGCTTCTTCAAGCACTGATTTTAATCTCTGCTCAAACTCACCACGGTATTTACTTCAAGCTATCATGCCTGATACATCAAGATTTATAATCTTTGCTCATTTCAACTTATCAGGGACGTCGCCAGTTACTATCCTTGAAGCAAGTCACTCAACTATAGCGGTTTTACCAACTCACGCTTCTCATATCAGTAGTGGATTATTTTTGGTTTTCCTAAGTAACGTATAGATGACCTGATCTATTTCTCTATCCCTTCAGATTACTGGATCAAGCTGATCTTGAGAGGCGAGTTTTACTAGATCAGTTCCAAAGTAATCTACTGCCATCTTTTTTTCTTCATTTTCGTCTAATTTCTCTGACATAGTAACTGTACTATCTCAGTGTATTTGCTCTTCTGGATCTTCATCTATTTCGGATCAGCCATTATACATACCAGCAAGCGGGTTGTTTATATTGTTCATTGGATCGTTGTCTTGATCCAAGAAGTTATTTTGATCTTTATTTAACATGTTCAAAAGTATATCAATTAATTTGTCCATGTCTATCTTATCCGGAAATCCATTTTTTTGCAAGTTATCTAAGTTGACAGATAGAGATTTATTATCATACAATCATAGTTGATCTTGCAAACCCTTCTTGTCTATAGAGTTAATATCACCCATAGTCAGATTATATTTATCTCAAATAAATGTAAACAACCTAAAGAAATTAATTGTATCAAGTCACATATTGTTGAATATCTCAGCCCAAAATCTAGCCTTTTTCATGCTAGAGACAAATCATACTTTCATGTTTTTCATCCAAGTATAGAGGTCTGGAGATAGATGTCTTATGCCTACATAGATAAATGTAAATATATTGTTACCATATCTTTGTGATATATTATTTAATGTAGAGTTGATATCGTTATTTAAAAATATTTGTATAGACTGATTTTTCATATCTACAGACTTGAAGTTGGAGTGTAGAAGTTCTGTGATTTTATCAATTTTTTTCAATCATATAGCGTTTCGGAATTCTTTTGCATATGGTTGATGATTGATATAATTAAATACACCAAAAAATAACTCATCACCATCTATTTGTTTTTTTCATCTATAGATAGTATATAGACTTGCATTTGCGATGCTTTCTATAAACTCTGGGGATATTTGTTTGTTGTTGGATTGTTGCATATATTTTAGTATTTTAATTAGTTATATATGAAGATATACCGATATAATAATTTTCTTATATTGATAGTCAAACACCAAAGTAAAAAAATATTAAAAATAACATAGCATATTTCAAGTCTAAGTGCTATGTTTTCCAAAACCTTTATTCAAATACGATTTTAATCACTTATTATTTTATCATTAAAACTTTCTTAATTTTATTTTGTAAAATTACTAAAAAATACCCTAACCAGAGAGTATACAGGATATCCATATTTTGATTTTAAAGTTAAGGAAATACTGAAAAACTAATGCAATCACGCACCAGTCCAAAATGTATTCAGATTATTTTTATATAGATCAACTCTATGTTTATGTATTAATGATACACTTGATATATCAACATAATCGCAACTAACATTGCCAAGGCTCATTGTATAAGCCAAAATCTCATCACGATATTGTGCTCTGGATATCACAATTTCTCAAGAAGATGGTGAAATGGAGCTATAAGAAATAACTTCTTTTTGAAAACTTTTTTCCAAAATATCTGTAATCCACTAGATGTTATCTCTATCCAAAACACCAGAAAAAGTATCATAAATGGTATTATAAATCATATCTTTATAGATATAAGATATACAAGTGCAGAAACCAATCCTCAAAGCGCAAGCGATCAACTATCTCACATAAATATCTTAGCAGGTGATATATTGAACCACAGATATCATAATAATATACCTACCACTATACCAACTATCGTAGTCGCAAGATATCGTCATAAGTAAAAACTCATCCCACCAAGAACTACAAGCACTATCAAGATCATACCACCCATCAAGCCATCTAGTCAATCAGTTATATTTATAGAGTTAATAATAGCTGTAGTAAGTACAAATGTAACAAGTATATACCAAAAACTAAACTGTATATTTTGTCCAAATATATGTATAGACTGACTACCAGTATTTCGTATATAATCTATGGGCCACAAATCTATTATATTTATCCCAAGTTTCATATTGAATCGGTAAGATATGAAGATAGCAAAAAGTATCATATATACCAATTTGAGCGTAGCTCATAGTCAGTTTATCTTAGTGTTTAACTTCAGTTTGACATAATCATCCACAAGTCCAAGTATACCTACACCAAAAAACGATACCAACAGTATATAAGTTTCTTGCCTAGAAGCCAATGTATTATTTATATATCACAATTTCTGTAGCAAAAAGGATAACCCTACGAGTAATGCCATCACTATAAGGAAAACAATACCACCCATTGTTGGAGTTCAGTTTTTTTTCTTATGTAGTTCATTAAATATTACAGCTTTTTCTCAGGTAGATGCTAGTTCTCTATTTGTCACCCCAAGTTTCATCTTCCTAAGTTGATTTATCACAAAAGGGTATATGATCATCGTAAGACCAAATGACAATAGCATGTATATAATGATATCATTTAATTTTAATAACATATTTTATGATAAAAATATAATCTGATTATGGTTTATGTCTACTACTATTATTAGTATTAGAAATATCTACTATTTTATTAGTATTAAAATTTGTATAAGTAATATTTATTTGAAATATTTATTTGACCTTTTGTAGTTTATTCCATCACTCTATATCTCATATAACTTTATCAACCATACCGTATTTTACAGCATCTTCTGCATTCATCCAAAAATCTCTATCAGTATCTTTTTCTACTTGTTTCAAAGAGGTACCACTATGGTATGCTAATATTTTATTTAATCTCTTCCTTGTATTGCTTATGTGTTCTGCTCTGATGATGATATCACTCGCTTGTCACTGGACACCGCTTAGTGGTTGGTGTATCATAACTTCACTATGAGGCAAGATAAATCTCTTACCTTTGGTACCACCACAAAGTATGATACTTCACATACTTGCTGCCATACCCACGCATATAGTCACTACATCATTGCTTATCATCTGCATAGTGTCATAGACTGCAAGTCAAGAAAATACATCTCATCAAGGTGTATTTACATACATAACTATGTCTTTTTTTGGATCTCTTTTATTTAAATAAAGCAACTGAGCTATTACAAGATTGGATGATATATCCGTTACCTCTGAGCCAAAATATATTATCCTATCTTCTACAAGTCTAGAAAATATATCATAAGCTCTCTCTCAGTTTGCTGTCTTTTCTATAACACTTGGTACATACTGTGCTTTCATGGTTTTATTATTTTATTTATAAATTTAATTTATACCTAACTCACGATTACAATGTTATTTTTTATGAGTTATATTTCAAATGTATTATTTTATTTACCTCACTAGATTTGATTTACTGCCTGATTACTTGCTATACAATACCCTTGACAAATATTTGACAAGTGGAGATGATCTGATTATAATACATTATTATTTTATTTATAAAAATTTAAACTTAAACTCATGAAAATTGTTTTATCACAACTTAGCTCCGATACCTTAGAGCAAAATTTTGAAAGTTATGATCATTATGAAGAAGAAAGTAATCAGCCAAAGTATGAAAAAATTGCAACAAAACAACTTGACCAAGGTAAGTGATTTTACAATTTACTATCCTCCAAAGATGGTATACTGTCAAACTTACCACAAAATTTCGTGCACAGTTTGAAGGAAACCCACTGAAATGAATCGGATATTGCAGAGCAACTTGATAACTTGGTAAAAGAGTCTGACATAACTGTCTTACCATGAAAAGTAGATATTTATAGTTTTGTGAAACAAGGAGAAAATCTTGATGATGATGCATCTTACTATGTAGTTACATTTAGTGGCAAGAGGGATGGTATAGAGTGAAAACATAGTATAACTATATCTCATCTTGGAGAGTTTGATATATATCCAAATACAGAGATAACTCACATAGGAGAAGCTATGGATAGTAGGTCTGACCTTGGAGAAAAACAGTATAATCTACAACAGGAAATACAAAGAGTTATACAAGCAAGGGAAGGCAAATAATACTATAGTATCTTATGACTAAATTATATATAAACTCTCGATCTATGATGATTTGAGAGTTTTACTTTATATTGGAGGTACCACTATTGCAACTAATTACTTTGCTTCCAACTCATAAAGTATTGCAATCTACAAGACCTTTTTTATATCTATGGGAGTAGATTTTTTGTTATTTTACAGATCAGATTATATTTATATATTTAAAACATACAAAATTATCATGTCGATAGTAACAGATATATTGACCAAGATCCAAAATCAGGTAGATCAAGTGGATCTGGATGAAACGATGAACAGCAAATGAGAAGTGCTTGAAGTAAAAGATGGTGTAGCACTGATATCTTGACTTACTAAAGCCAAATTTAGTGAGATAGTAGAGTTTGAAGATGGAACACCTTGATTGGTATTGGATCTTTCTCCGGATATGATTTGAGTTCTTATACTTGGTAATACCCAAGATATAAAGCAAGGCATGGTAGTAAAAAGTACTGGTAGAGTTTTTGAAATATGAGTATGAACTGAGTATCTTGGTAGGGTAGTTGATGGGCTTGCAAGAACTATAGATGGCAAGTGAGAAATCAAGACCAAAGATAATTACCCAGTAGAGAGGATAGCACCATGAGTGATTACTCGTAAATCCGTTCACCAACCACTCCAGACCGGTATCAAAGCTATAGATGCTATGATTCCTATCGGTAAATGACAAAGAGAGCTTATAATCGGTGATCGTCAAACTGGTAAAACTACTATAGCGATAGATACTATCATAAACCAAGCTGATCAAGATGTAAAATGTATCTATGTTGCCATATGACAGAAAGAGAGCAAGATAAGGAGAATAGTACAAGAACTCGAAGAGAAATGAGCCATGGACTATACTGTAGTGGTCAATGCATCAGCATCAGCTCCTGCCGTTATGCAATACTTAGCACCTTATATTGGTATAACTATAGCAGAGTACTTCTTATATAACTGACAAGATGCTTTGATTATATATGATGATCTGACTAAGCATGCGATAGCATATAGAGAGGTATCACTATTACTTAGAAGGCCTCCTGGTAGAGAAGCATACCCTGGTGATGTATTTTATCTACACTCCAAACTTCTTGAAAGATCTGCAAAGTTAAATGAAGATTATGGTAATGGATCTTGTACGGCACTTCCAATTATTGAAACACAAGCTAACGATATATCAGCATATATACCTACCAATGTGATATCTATCACAGATGGTCAGATATTTCTTGAGACAGACTTATTTAATTCTGGTATAAGACCAGCAGTCAATGTATGATTTTCTGTATCTAGGGTGTGATGATCTGCACAGACCAAACTGATGAAAAAAGTTGCCGGTAAATTGAAACTAGAGCTAGCTTATTTCCGTGAATTACAAGCTTTCTCCCAATTTGCATCAGATCTTGATGAAGCAACAAGAAAGAAGATTGATAGATGAAATATCATGATAGAGTTATTGAAACAACCAAACTGACAACCTATAGCTTTCTATAAACAAGCTAGTATGATATATGCAGGTATAAATTGATGCCTTGACGATATCTGATTATCAAATATATCCAAATTTGAAAACTTACTATACGAAAAATTAGACAGTAGTTACAAAGATCTATCTGAAACTATGAAATCCACCAAAGAACTTACTCCAGAAGTAGAAGATGGATTGAAAAAAGTGCTTGATGAAGTAAAGAGTGAAATAAGTGTCGGATAGATACTTTATAATATGAGAAAACTGACTTATCTTGGATAGATAGGTTGGTGTTTTTTTGTCTTGCATTTAAATTACTATACTACCATTTTTGATTTCATTATAGGTTTTTCGTATATTTTTATGGCCATGTTCTTCTATATACTCCCATGTAGTTTTATGACTTCATTTAATAGGTTTTTTTATAATATTATATATATTGCTCAGTCAAGTTTCATCACATACATAATACATGACTGCATATAATATTATATGCGATACAACACTGTGATCAGTGATTCCATATTTTTTGCCTATATATTTCATATAATTTTTGAGATGATTGTATTCTTTTCACTCCCACTGTTTTATATGCAATAATTCATGTATTAAAGTCAGTCATATGACGTCAGTATCTTTTGTAGCTCATACACATATAGTAAGAGGATGCGACCGTCCCGCAACTCTACTGCAATATCATACACAGTAATATATCATATACTTTTGTTTAAATGAAGTTCAAAATATCTCCTCTATCTTGTTTATAATATCTCCTTCTCTTGGTTCTCGTCCTTGTTTTAGATTTTCTGTAAACTGTTTTATTTGCTCTGTAGTATAATAAGGATTTTTGTATCAAGATAATCATTTTTGTTGGACTTCATATTGTTTGAGTCTATGCATCTCTCTAAATATCTTATCGTCCTCTTCTACATACCAAAATCTTACTTGTGTCATTTATTCATCATTATAAAATAATTTTATGCTCTACTCATCTATAAGATCGTGGACTTTGGAAAGGTATTTATCGTCTATGTGAGTGTATATTTGTGTAGTCATGATACTACTATGTCATAACAATTGTTGGATAGATCTGATATCGGCTCACTTCTTGATAAGCGTGGTAGCAAAACTATGTCTGAGTGTATGGGGTGTAACTTTCTTATCTATGCCAACATACTTTGCATAACCTCTTACCATCTCTTCTATCGTATTGCGGTGAAGTTGATTTGATCATATAGATCAGTTCTTATCTATATTGGTAAATACAAAACTATCTTCTTGAGTGTTTCACTTTACACTTATCCGTTGATTTATATGTGTCATGGCTGGTTTGGATAGGAAAACCGCTCTAAGTTTATTTCCTTTACCTATCACCCAAAATTGATTGGTATCTAATTTGATATTTTTATGTTTGAGATTACATAGTTCTGATACTCTAAGTCATGACCCGTACAATATATGGAGGATTGCAATGTCTCTGATCATCTTCATATCATTACTTTGTTCTCAACTGTTCCTTTCATTATAATCTATAGGGGCTTGAAGTATCTTATCTACCTCCTCTTGTGTAAGTCGATTTACAGTCCTCGGAGTAAGTTTTGGTAACTCTATCTTGTCTGCAAGTATTATCTGTATATCGTTTTTTAGACAGTATTTTGAAAAAGATCTAAGTGCGATAAGGTGGAAGTTGATAGTTTTTATACTTATACCAGACTTGGATAGTTGCAGTCTATAGTTATTTACATCGTGTAGTTTTATATCATCTGTATCTATATCTCACATGTACTCAAGAAATCTCCCTAGTCGGTGAGTATAATTCTCTATGGTCTTGGGGCTACGGTTTTTTATAAACTTCATATAGTCTATAAATCAATCTATGGCATTATAAAGTAGCATTGGTTACTATTTCGTGATATTTTTAACCTTGCATATTAGAGATTATGCTATTATGGCACCTGTAGTTTTATGCAGAGGAAGATAGATAACAGATGTTATATCATCTATATGGCAATTTATGTTGGATTGATATTTATACTACGATACTAAGTATCTTTTTTATTTTTACATACTAGTCTACTTCTATCTTTATTATATTTTTTTTATTTATGTTTATATTTACCTTTTGCCAGAGTTGTTTCTGAAGCTCTGATATGATATAAGATTGATTATTTAATTCTGTGTTTATCGTATCAAGTTTATCTACACTTTGCCTTAGACTATAGCCAGTTGTTGAAGATTGATTGGTAAAAATTAAATATACTAAAAATACTAGTATAAATCAAATATATAGGCCATACTTTTTGATATATCATGCTAACGATATGTATTTTTTTGTAAAAATAGGTCTACTGTAGTTCATATATAATTATTAATATTAATTATTACTATAACTTTCTATAAACTCTCATCTTGGCGCTACGACTTGGTAAATTTTGCTTTACTTCTTGATACGATGGTTTGATAACGTGTTTGTTTACAACTGTAAAGTCATGATTATTTTCATATTTAAAATAATTTTTTACAGTTCTATCTTCTACGCTATGATAAGTAAGTACTATCAAAATACCATCCTTTTTCATAACACTACTCGCTTGAGATAATAAATTTTTTACACGAGCCATCTCTTGATTCACCTCTATCCTGATAGTCTGGAAGACAATTGCACTTTTTTTTGTGCCTATGCCGATCTGTGATAATATCTCTACCAACTGATGGGTTGTTTTGATAGGTTGTTTATGACGATATGAGATAATCTGACTTGCTATCTTATCTGCCACCTTATATGAAAACTCTCATCGCTCTACCATAATTTTTCCTAGTTGATCTTTCTCATAATTATTTACGACCCACTCTGCATTTTTTATAGTATCGTTATCTGTATCAAATCTCATGTCAAGTTCTCCATCATCTTTTATACTAAAACCACGATCTGCTACTTTAAAATGCCATAGGTTGACACCAAGATCTATAAATATAATATCGTATTTAATTCCAAGTTCTGATGACACTGATGTTATATCTTCATAAGATATATTTTTTATAATTAACTTCTCTTTTGGTATATTGGATGTCGATACATACCTATCCAAGTTTGTTTTTGCTATTTCAAACATATATTTATCTATATCAACTCATACATAATGAGATAGACTATCTCCAAAGCTATCACATATCTCTAGCATATGTCATGCGTGCCCAAGAGTTCCATCAAATATATCTATCTTTTTGTCAGGATTGATATTTATATAATCTGATATCTGGGATAATACCTCTGATACCATAACTGGTGTATGTTGTTTCATTTTCTATGTGTATGAATTTATCTCATTTATCTTATCGTTTTTATATTATTTTTATATTGCTTTCAAATTATCTTGTGTGTTATCTCTATCAGTTTGTCAAATCCGTTTGGTGTCTTTATTTACTACTAGATTTATGTCTCATTCCTGGTGTGCTATCATCATATGTTTCATTATATCATTGTGTATTTCTATCATTTTATTGAAATATACAAGTAATCTTATATGAAATTCTAAACCAATTTGTGATATAGTATATATTATTTTTGGTTTTGAGGTTTTACTTTTATCTTTTGATAGTATGTGTGTTTTATAAACCTTATCTATTATGTCTTCTATTTTATTTATATTTTCAATCGGACTTTTATCTCATATAGCTATTGTAAATCTAAAATCATGCCGTACTAGAGTATCTTTCTTAGTAGAGTTCTGTACTCCATTTACAAATATCATGTTATTTGGAAACGACACGATCTTACCTGTAAATAGTAGTTCATCATCTATCTCTTTTATCGTGGTAAAAAATATACCTATAGTTCACACTTCTCAAGATATCTTATTGGCTCATAATCATACGTGTATAATATCTCATGGCTCAAAAAGTACAGATGTATTGATATAAAAATAAGCTGCCAAACTAGATATGAAAGCAGACAATGCTACTACAAATGCAGCACCAAGGAAACTTACACCAGTAAATAATCACTGATTTTCCCAAAATAGATATACCAGTCCAGCAAGTAGTATAGTAAAAAATACACTTCTTACTATGGTCAATAACCTCCTTTGTTTAGATGTTTTATCTAGTTTCATATTTTTTTAGTAGTAGTATATCCAACCATCAAGTGATACTTTTTTCTATGAAAAATGCAATTTGATATATCATTTTATTATACAATATACTCTTCTAGGCATACATTATTGATTAGAAACAATAGTATTTCCTAATTATCAACAATATTTACATATTTTATATAAAAATAAAAACTCCCAGGATTTTGGGAATTTTTTTATTTAATAAGCATGATCACTTCACGATCATATTATATATAAAATATTCAATTTGTCAATAAAATCATCTAAAATTGATTTTTATACTTTTGCAACATACCTTTGAGATACAAAATCGTTTGCATTGCTTATCATAATCTATATTATCTTGGTAATAATAAAGTCATATTATCTTCATATATCATCATATATTTACAGTCATTAGATATGTTTTGATTTCGTAAACCAGCCAAAAAAAAGAAACCTATATTATTTATTATGGCATCGGTTTTGAGTTTTAGTATGATGTATTTTGCTTTCTGACTTGTGAACGATATAATGCACTTTTCCGACAAGGATATATCTAGTCAGTTAAATCTTGGTAAGAGAGTTTCTCGAGTAGTAGATGGCAATATATCCAATTTTCTATCTTCTGTGGATAAAGTACGACAGACTTATTTAAGTGGTGGTGATCTGAGTCAGGTAAAGTCAAACTTGGATAGTATTATGGATTTCTTATCTACCAATAAAGATCTAATCAATAAACTTCCAGAAAAATATAGGCCGTTTGCATTTTTCTTGTCCAACTTAGCTTGATACAAATCTCAAATATATGACATACTCTGATTTTCAGAAAAAAAGATATATATGTTTGTTTTGGAAAATACATCTGAAGCAAGACCAAATGGAGGTTTTTTCTGATCTTATGCCATAGTCCAAGTTTATAAGTGAAAGATAGAAGAGTACAAAGTATTTGATGCATATTATCCACAGTATATCAATTCTTGAGCTAAAGTGACTTTGGAGCCATCTTATGCTGATATATTTAATGCGCAAAATGGTATCTGATTTATATCTTCCAATGTCTACTGATTTACAGATCTTGATGGTGGTAACATCAAATTACTTTATGAAAAAACTTTTCCATGACAGAGACTTGATGGAGTTGTATTTTTGCAGTCAGATCTTGTAGAAAAGATATTGCCTGGTATATCAGACAAACTAATTACACGACAGTTTCTAAATGCAAATGTAGATCAGATAGCCAAAGACGATCCATTAAACAAGAAAGAGTTTTATATAAAAGACATACAGTCGTATATAGCATCCAATCTAAATCAGATTATCTTATACTCTTTACAAAATTTTGATCTTATCACTAAAGAGAATGGACTCAATTTCTATCTTCCTAGGATCGATAAAGAGTTCAAGTCTTTCCTTATAAAACACAACCTTATCAATACATTTAATCCAAATAAGATCTATGTGCGGGATTTCAACCTAGCTTACAATAAGATAGATAGATTTGTGTCTAAGAGATGGATACTTCAAGATAGTAAGTGAAGAGTGATCTCAGATGGAGATGGCGATATACTTGATGCTCCGACAGAGAAGTGAGTTTACGATCTATACTTATTTTACAATATCAATGTGCCTGATAGCTATATACAGAAGATACAAAGTCTTGTTTCTTACTATGGTATATGACTGACAGCTCGTGAGATACATATACTTTGACTTAGTTACAATCGGTCCAATAGAGTTATAATCTGGATGTGAGACCATATCCAAGCTGGTAGTGTAGAGTGATGAGTCCCGTCTAGTACTGGTAGCACTGATTTTGGTACAGAGGATAGTATATTTTGAGTAAGAGATCTGAGATATGCAGATCTAAACTATGCCAATGTAGCTACATTTACACTTGGATCTATCTGAAACAACATATTTAAAGTCGTCAAAATCCAGTTACTGGTAGATTAAACCGTCTGATGATATGGAGATAAGAAGATAATTATATATGATGTATCTATTTATGTTATAAAAATAAAAAAATGAAATGACTGATTAAAACAATTATGTATTGTGAATTGTTATCACTCTGATATGA
Source organism: Candidatus Absconditabacterales bacterium (assembly GCA_039809405.1). Taxonomy (GTDB): domain Bacteria; phylum Patescibacteriota; class Gracilibacteria; order Absconditabacterales; family Absconditicoccaceae; genus JBDHUX01. Next base: position 6,400 of record JBDHUX010000005.1, on the reverse strand, counting down.
TTAACGACAATTTTGGATGGATTTGCATGAATTTATCAGGTGCTAACTTGATTGATTTTTTTGATAGTAGGATTATCATTATTACCATTTATAAGAGATTATATCTCCAATAGGGTAAATATATTTAAAAAGCGATGGATACGATGAATTATTTACTTTGTGTTCATCATTATAGTTTGATCTATACCACAATGAATTATAGTAGAATGATTCAAAGTTACTAACTCAATCCAAACATGATGAGTATATGAAATTAAATTTTTGTATAATTGATGAAAGGTAAAATTAAATGATAAAAAGATTTCTCCAAAGATCTGATTAAATACAATCACAGTACCTTTGGCTACATGATTAAATCATATTGTCATGGAGTGAATATGACATATATTTATGAGAGATGTTAAATTACTAACAGCTGAAGAGATAGAGCAACAAAAAATAATAGCAGAACAGAAAAGAGTAGAAGCAGAAAAGAAAGCTCAAGAGAAAAAAGAAGCTGAAGAAAAAAGAAAAGCCGAGCTAGAAAAGCAAAAACAAGAAAGAGAAGCCGAAGAAAATAGAAAAAGAACTGAGATCAGAAATCAAATAGAAGTATTAAATAAAAAATATAACTTTGGAGATGATTGACTATATCAATATGAAATAGAAGAAAAGTTATTAAAGAATTGATTTAGACAAACTAATACAAGATTTACAGAAGCACCAGATTGATCAACACAAGTTAAAAGTCGATATTCAAAAAGAGAATGAGATTATAAAATTGATATAACCCTCCAAAGCGCATATGCCTTAGGCAGATATTATTACAGTGTTGATAGCATATATAATTGAAAATAAAATTTTTCAATATCAACGTGATCTAATTAAATGAAGTATAGAATTAAAAAAAATGATTAATTATAGACCCAGCTAATACATGTAAGATAGCTTTTAAAGTAAGTTTTAAAATATTCTTTAAAAACCCAATTTTCTTTGTTGGAGATTGGTTTTTTCATTGAGCTATACTACAGTTTTTAAACTTGCAATTCTCAAAGTCAGATTCAATAAGATCTAAGTTAGAATTTTCTAATTCACAATTTTTAAACATCATAATTTAATAGTAATTATAAATAATGTAATCTTGCTACAATTAGTAATAAAATTTCTCAAGACTTTTTTTGAAGTTTATAACCAAAAAATTAAATTATATATTTAAATCAAAGTATAGTTGAATTGACAATTAAATTTAAACTAGTATTAAAAAAACTGACTTGTCCATCCAAGATAAGTCAGTTTATTTTATATATTAATTTGATCTTAGAGTAGCCTTTTACTACCCATCTATAAAATCTTTTTCAAATCATGATGCTAGTATCTTCACTGCGACATGTTGATTTCATACAAACATAAGACCTTCTCATATCCCCGAGCTTACGAGTTTTTGTTTCTCGGCTTCTGATAGTCAGAAAGTTTTTTCTAGTCAAACTATACTTGCAGTGGACTGTCTCAGTAGTATCTGTAGTGCAGAGTTAGTTATAATCGGTTTACCGTATTCAGATCATATAAAATCATCCACATCTTGTGATATAGTAGTTACTCAGAGCATATATTTCCTAGCTCTCTTGATCAGCCCAAATAAGAAATCAGCAGAAATTTTATTTTGCATCATGATCCAAGCCTCATCTATGATAAGCAATCTTTTGGTCTTGTTGCTTCTTACTTTGGTCCATATGTAATTTAATACATTGTACATTGCGGGAGTTTTTAATGCATCCTCTATATCTCTTATAGAAAACACAGTCAGCCCAGTATTTAGATCTACATTGGTCTGATTATTAAATAACTTTGCAAATGTGCCTGTTACATATTTACTCAGCTTGAGTGCCAATTTCTCTGCTCAGTTTGTTCACTCTAATATTGAAAGTAAATCAGACATTTGTGGTATAGACTTACCACTATAATCATCTATATCAAATGTGATACCTCTAAGTGCATAAGTAGATTGTAGTGCTTTATCGAGTAGAGCCTCTTCTTCAGGAGTGAGTCATCAGACTATCACTCATATCAATCATATCAGACCAAGTATCTGTGATCTCAAGAGATCTCAAGGTCAGTACTCTACATCTTGTACTTTTGGCGGTAGATCAAATGGATTTATAAACTGATTACTATTGATAGCGATATTGATATACTGTCATCATACTTGATTTACTAGTCAGCTGTATTCGTTCTCTGGGTCGATAACTATGATATCAATTCACTCTAGTAGATACCTGAGTATCTCAAGTTTTACTGTAAACGACTTACCAGCTCACGATGTCGCAAGCACCACTGCATTTGCATTTGGTAATTTTTTCCCAAACCTATCAAATATTACAAGTCATCAAGTATGGAGATTTACACCATAGAGTATACCAGTACTATCTATCAAGTCTGATGATATGAAAGGAAAACTACCTGCGAGCGAGGTAGTGACAGCAGATCTGTATATACTCAAATCATCTATCATCATAGGAAGATTGGCTGTAAATCACTCGTCCATCCTTTGGATAGCTGGCTTTATACCTATACCATATCATCACATCTTTTGCTCAAATCTCTTACTATCTTCATTTAATTTTTCCGTATCAGTATTGTAAAGGGTTGTATAGTTTGATAACTCAAAATACCTCTCTTCTTTGGTAGCAAGTTTTTGTCTTATGTTTTCTACATCGTTATACTCTATCTGTAACTCTGTATCTACTGTGATGCCCTTGCTCATCAATTCATTTATCTCTGCTTTTAACTGGCTAGTTCTTCTCTTTAGCATACTCTGTATATCTCAATCATTTGCCGGATATATATACCAGGACATATCTCGTTTACCATAAAACTGCAATACATCCTTGGTCCACATATAATCCATATACGATGGGTAGTTATTTGTATAGTAAGCTTTACCTATAAGTCATGATATATTGTAGTTTGAAGCTTTTAGCTCTCGGTACGATGGACTTATATGAGTTTTGTAATTTGTAGTTGCAGTAAGGAACTGTTTCTCGACATCTATAAGGTATCACCTAAGCTCTGATGTGAGTAATTTATCACTATACTGATCGTCAGGTAATTCTGTAAGTTTCTTAATTTGATCTTTTAGGGGTCAGTCTATGGTTGTAACTATATCGCCTGTAGTAGATTTTTTATCTGTACCAGGAGATTTGTCTTTGGATCAACTTGGGATGATCTTCTCCATTATATCGTTTATCCATCACATAAATCACTTTTTCTTTTTATCTTTGTCTTCATTGTCAGTATCTTGTGGTGGAACTATGTTTTGATTTAACAAAAAATCGTACCTAGGATATCAGCCTTCTGGTATGAGACTTGTATAGTCTGTATCAAAGACGATATTTTTTAACTTATCCATTTTGCCATATCTTTTATAATTATCCAAGACGTTGCCCATTTCAAGACCAATAGATATATTTGAAGATAATATGATTGACAATATTTGACAAGTCTAATCTTATTGATTATAATTGACTATAAAGTAAGTTTTTATTCATCTAGATTTAATATTATTTACCACATTATACCATGCCTATAAAAAAACTACTATCAGCATTTGCACCAGGAGAAGATGATAACTGGAAGAGTATGAAAGTAACCTATACTCCAGAAGAGAGAGAAGCTACTGTCGCAGAAGCAGAGTCTATACTATCTCGTTACGATGATATTTCCGATATTCAAAAACACAAGATCATCAATAAATTTTCCCAAGTGATGTGATGAGAGAATATGTATGTTATAGATCTTAGACATTGAAGTGAGATAGCTGATGCTATCAATCCATCTATATTATCTTATGTAAAAGGTGATATGAGAAGAGAGATATTTCACGATCTTGAAAACAAATTTATCAATTATGATAACGCTCAAGAACTTTATGGATATATAGATGATGTACTATTATGAAAAGATATTACTATAACCCAACCCACTCTATCTCATATACAAGACTACATAAACACACTAGACGGTGATACCAAACAACGAGTATCAGAGCATGTAGAGTATACTACAGATAGTATCAACTTCAAGGTAAAGATAAATTGACAAAATATGTTAGTTCCTTTCAACTATCACGATGCTACCAAGACCAAAGATATCATAAAAGACTGAAATGAGCAAGTAGTTACCAAAGAAGTAAATGTAAATGGTAAGGACATAAAAGAGACTTATTTCAGATGGGACTGGTTAAACAATACATACGATCTACAAGATACTGTTAAAAAAGACAGTCTATATATAGATACACTAGATGATGACTTGAGATATGTACTCACAGATACTTTGTACGAGCAACTACTGCAAGTTATGCCAGCATGAGATTATAATAATAGAGGTAACTGGTATAAAGCGTGAAAACAACTCTCTTGACTACTAGGTGTACAATTTACTGGTTATCGCTACGACGGTTAAGACGGCAATGTTGGTGGCGACGGTTATCTCTGGTCTGCGTCAGTGGGTGATGCAGACTGCGCTCGAGCCTTGAAATCTGATGAGGACAGAGGTAGGTTAGGCAGCTATTATCGTGATTTACTCTTTCCCGTGCGTGCTCTCAGGACTCCACCTAGAGTCATATAGGTCCAGCGACAAGTTTGATTATTTGCCTATTTATCTTGAAGTAGATGGGGATATGATAAATTGTAAGTCTCGCCAAAGGCGAGACCAAAAATTGCAAGACGATTTGCCTATATATCATTATACTTATTATCTCCTTCTCTTCCTGCGATTTCAAGAGATAAGAGATTTTTTTATTGATTTGTTTCCAGTTGGGATATTTTCATCTTCACGGACATCTATCTTGACTCCAAATTTACTTTCTAATCACATCACCGTCTCTCATCATTTACCTATCAATTTCCCTTTGTTCTCTGGGTGACAGTAGATAGAGAGATTGTTCATCCCAACTATATCACACTTGATAGGAAATCTAAACATATCTGTGATGATATCTTGTATCTGACTACTTGCAACTTTTTGGATCAGATTATCCCTCTTATCATTATTATTTATCTCATCTAGTGGCATCACTACTACTTGTTCACCATAAGTATAGATCTCGTATTTTGCTACTTTTTCCAAAAAACTTGACACCTCTATCACTGGTCTTGCAAGGTCGACTGACATCATACCAGCTGGGACTTTTACAGTAGATTTGAGCTGTAATATCTCTTTGATTGTACCATCTTTGATATAAACAACAGTATCTATAACTTGTGGTATCACTCCCATCTCTATAGTTCATATAAATCTCTGTATACTATCTACCGGAGCAGTTGCATGTATCACTCATACAAGTCATATACCAGTAAGCCTAAGATCTTTGAACAACTGGAAATCCTCTATATTTCTTACCTCATCGTATATCGCCATATCTGGTCTCGAGAGTAGGAGTATATCTCTTATCTCACTATGTGGAGCATAACTAAAACTATATTGCACTACTTCATCGTCCACGAGAAGATCTCTCGGTGATTCTATAGTTTTTACTATCTGCTGATCTTGGACATACATCTCTACAAGAGCTTGTGCAAATGTAGTTTTACCTCATCAAGGAGATCAGCTTATCAATATTCACTTTGCTTGATGTCTAAGTAGATCTATTACTTCATCATCAAATCCATAGTCGTCTATATTTAACTTTTTGACAGGTTTTACAACTGTCATCTCTAGATCGTCACTAAGCGGACTATAAACTATCACGATCCTATAAGGTCATATCTGAAGTACTTTGCTATACTTCCTATCTATCTCAAGCCGACTATTTGACTTTTCATGTAACTCTATATATAGCTGATTGATGATATGCTCCAACTCCGATGACGATATCTTATCTTTGGAGATGACACTTTCCCATGCTCATGGTTTACCTTTTTTTTGTAGTATGTGACACTCTGCCTTGAAGTGGACTGACATCGTCTTGCTATCAAAATACTGATCCAATATACTATCGTTTCATTTTATATTTTGCATTTTTTATATTTTTTTAATTGATATGAGATAATCTGATCTTATTTATACTTCTGTCATCCTGAGGAGCAAAGCAACGAAGGATCTCTAGTGATATTATATTACCAACTATTCTACTATTTCACATAGTGTTGAGATCTCTCGACAAGCTCGAGATGACAGTTAAGTTTTGAATTTATGACCATCTCGACTATTCAAATTTTATCCTGAAGTATTGCGAGATGATAATCATTATTTGATACTAAGAGATTTGTTTTTCAGTTTTGGTATCAAGGCAGTTTACTATCTCTTCCTTTCTGATTATCTTACTATTATCGTCTTTATCTACAAATAAAAATGTATTTTTGCTATCAGCTTTGTTATTTCAGTGTGCTACTTCATTTGCTTTGATATTATTACCATCTGG
>JBDHUX010000004.1:0-25643 GCA_039809405.1 Candidatus Absconditabacterales bacterium | reverse complement strand
GTCCCGACTATAAGCGGGAAGATCTCGATATTGCACAAAAGTAAAATCAAAAAATCTATTGACAATCTCTCTCTCTTTGATTATAATACGAGTGCGGTTTTGCAAAAGTTCTTTAAAAATTAAAAATGAAAAGTAAAAAAAATCTGAGAAAATGTATGATTTTTTCTCGGAAAAAGTTGTGGCAATTGCCCCAATTGTAATTATGTGTGGGCTATTAAATGGTATATTTGGAATTGTCATTAACTCTGAATATCTTTTGGCCATAGGAATAATAATGGTTCTATCAATATTGATGATATTGCTACTATATATAATAGTGGCAACTATCTTCATGATACTCAGGATATAAAAGAAAATTTTGCAAAGTCATCCACAAGATCCTGGCTGTTATTCAGTTGGGATTTTCTCTTTTATAAAAAAATCTATTGAAATAAAAAAGTAAATTATTATCATAGCATCATACTTGATAAAGTGCTATTGGAAACGATGCGATAATAATCTTTTTTTTAAAAGTATATTTCGTTCAAATTATAGAGTTTTGCATCGTTTCCTTTATAGAAATATCAGCTTATATTCAAGTAAATTATAAGAAATTTAGATCTATTTATAATTAAGAAACAAGACATGACCAAAATTAAACCAATGTGAGAGTATCTACTTATAGAGCCATTGCAAGAAGATACAACTACTGCAAGTGGTATAGTTCTACCAGATACCGGTAAAGAGAAGCCATGATGTGGTAAAGTGATAGCAAAGTGACCTGGCAAAATCACAGAAGATTGAGTCAAGATAACACTGGACGATGTATCAGAGTGAGACGAAGTTTACTTTCCAAAGTATAGCTCCGAAGAGGTAGAAGTAGAAGGTATGAAATATATACTCGTGAAATACAGTAGTATATTTGCAAAAAAATAAACAAAAAAAATGATCTATTTTGATCATCTTGGTATCTGCACAAAATAAGTGCAACGAAGTGGTATAATATGATATTGTGTAATTGATTATTGAATTGGGCCTGGTTGGAATTGAACCAACGACCAATCGGTTATGAGCCGACTGCTCTAACCCCTGAGCTACAGACCCATGTAGAGGTAGATAGTGAAGATATATAATAAATTTGTTATATAAATCAAGAACAAAATGAATAGATGAAGATAATCTGATTATATTTATATCATAAAAAGCATCAAAGATAATAGTTAAATAAAATTTAATTTATATAGATAAAATAATAAAAAAAAATGGTAAAGCAAATAAAGTATAGCGACGACGCTAGGAAAAAAATCTACAACGGTATAAGTAAGTTATCCAAAGCTGTCACCGTGACTATGTGACCAAAAGGTCGTAACGTGATATTGGAGAAATCTTACGGATCACCTACAGTGACTAATGATGGTGTCACCATAGCAAAAGAAATCGAGTTAGAAGATAAATTTGAAAATATATGAGCAAGTTTACTGAAAGAGGCGGCAAGTAAAACAAACGACCTAGTTTGAGATGGGACTACGACTTGTACATCACTATGATATGCTTGTGCTACAGAGTGACTTAGATATATAGATGCTGGAGTAAATCCGTTTGCTCTCGCTCGTGGTATGCATAAATGAGTAAATCTAGTTATAGAAAAATTACAATCTCACTCTACACCCGTATCGTCATCACAAGATATACAAAATGTGGCAACTATATCAGCGCAGGACGAAGAGATTGGTAAACTTATATCAGAAGTAATAGATGAAGTTTGAAAAGATGGAGTGATAACAGTGGAAGAAGGTAAATCTATCTGATTGACAAAAACTGTAGAAAAAGGTATGCAATTTGATCAGTGATATATATCTCCATACTTTGTGACAGATCCAGCTAGAATGGAAGCGACAGTAGACAACCCCTACATACTTGTCACAGATAAAAAAATTAGTGTCATCAAAGATATACTACCGGTATTAGAGTGAGCTGCCGCTCAGGGAAAGAGGGATATTATTATCATTGCAGATGATGTAGATGGTGAAGCTCTTACAACTCTTGTATTAAATAAATTGAGATGAGCTCTAAATGTGATACCGGTGAAAGCACCATGATTTGGAGATAGAAAAAAAGAGTTATTGAAAGATATATGTGCAGTGACTGGAGCAAATTTAATAAGTGAAGAGATATGAATAAAACTTGATCAAGCTGATATGAGTATGTTGTGATGAGCTGACAAAGTTATCATATCCAAAGACAAGACCATCGTCGTATGATGAAAATGACCTGAAACAGATATAAACAACAGAGTTGATCTTATAAAAAATCAAATCTGATCTACTACATCCACTTATGATAAAGAGAAATTACAAGAAAGACTCGCTAGACTTGTATGATGAGTTGCAGTTATCAAAGTATGAGCTGCGACAGAGATGGAGATGAAAAACAAAAAGTACAAAATAGAAGATGCATTGAATGCTACTCGTGCAGCAGTTGAAGAAGGCGTAGTAGTATGATGAGGTACAGCATTTCTAAAGATAGCTAAAGAGCTTGAGGCAAATACTCTGAAAGATCAAGATGAAAATATTGGCATGAAAATAGTGCTTTCTGCTATACAGTATCCAGTAAAACAGATAGCTGACAATGCAGGATTCAAATGAGATCGAGTTGTGGAGCAAGTAAAGTGACAAGAAGGATTTAATGGTTGATTCAATGCCTCAACTGGTGAGTTTCAAGACTTATTTAAAAATGGTATCATAGATGCAACCAAAGTTACTAGAGTTACACTTGAAAATGCCGTATCTGCTGCGAGTATGTTCTTGACTACTGACTGTGTGATAGTGGATAAACCTACCAAAGACACTCCTCCAACTCCTGGTGGCATGTGAGGTATGGGATGAATGTGAGGCATGGGCATGGATTATTAGGATATAAAGATAATCTGTATACGCTTTATCCAATACATATAAAGTTAAAATATATAAGTTAGAGTGTACTATAATTATTAATTTAATTTATTTTTTATATATTAATATAAACAAATGTATACAAAAAAAATACTTATAGAAGGTATTACAAGAGAATTTGAAATACTGAAACATCTTTGATCTAAAGTAACTAAAGAAAATGCAGGTTTTAGATTGAGTGATCTACAAAGATCTATAGAAGAACTTGAGTATTATATAGTTTCTTCTCTACCAACGCAAATAAAATTTATCGTAGAATGAGTACGAGATACAGACAAATATAAAGAGGAAATACAAAGAGTAAGTAAATTTACATGGAAAAGGTTTAATATAGAACTGAATAAATCACTCAAGATAATAAAAAAAGAACTCAAAAGTGTAAAAGGTAAATCATGGAAAGAAGATATAGAGATATTTGGCAGAAAAGGCACTAGAGCAAGTTTTCTTGTGGATTATATATTTGCATTTTTATGAGCTTACAAGATGCAATTATTTTTGCAATTGAAATCTTCATGACTAACTGGACTGGGTACCTCAAATCTCTGGGGATGAAAAGACATGATCTAGTTTTATTTTAGATGTTTAATTATAAAATAATATCATGTTCATCGTCACATATCTTCGTCCTTATCGAAAATTACTTATAGCAGTGCTTATACTTGGAATAATAAACCAAGTATTTTCATTATTGGATCCGCAGGTCTTTCGTTGGATTACAGATAACTATATAAGTAAGATTTATGTATTTAAAGATGCACCAGAATTACTTTATAAATGAATTGCTATATGACTGCTAGGGATGGTATGAGTAGCAATGATTTCTCGTATCGCTAAAAACTTCCAAGATTATTTTGCAAATGTTATGACTCAAAAAATGGGCATGGATATATTTACAACCACTATATCTCATGCTTTCCGTATACCATACATGTACCTTGAAGATCAATCATCATGACAACTTTTACAAAAACTACAAAAAGCTCGCACTGATATCCAAGCATATATACTTGTGCTAATTAATGTTGTATTTTTATCTGGGGTTAGTTTAATTTTTGTCACTGTATATGCTTTTGCGACCCATCGAATCATAGGAACAATACTGATGACATTATTTCCTCTGATGTGATTTACAAGCTACTTCCTATCTAAATCTATCAAAAAAGCGCAAGATAGTATAGTGGGTCAAACAGCAATGCTAGCATGAGCTACTACAGAAACTATACGTAATATCTCACTAGTAAAAATCCTTGGACTAGAAAAACAAGAATTAGAAAGGATAAATAATGCAAATGAAGGAATCTTAAGTCTTGAATTGTTAAAAATACGCAAGATCAGATCTATGGAATTTATCCAAGGTACCTTGATCAATGCTATCAGAGTAGGTTTACTTGGTACTATGCTTTGGATGATATTTAAGTGATATTTGACATTAGGTGAGTTTTTCTCATTTTTCTTTTATTCTTTTTTTATATTTGCTCCACTTGGTCAACTATGAGTAGTAATGAAAAGTTACCAAGAAGCTAAAGCCAGTAATGAAGTACTTGAAGAGATTATGATGATGCCACCTGTCCCAGAAGTAAAAAATCCATCCCCAGTAGATACAATCAAAGAGATAAGGTTTGATAAAGTTTGATTTGGTTATGAAAACAAGGAAGATATTTTGAGAGATATTAATTTAGATATGAAAGCCGGTAAAACAATAGCTTTTGTAGGTCCATCAGGAGCTGGTAAGTCTACAATTTTAAAACTCTTAGTGGGATTATATACCCCAAAGACTGGAATAATAACCTACAATGATAAAAGTCTACAGTCTTATAGTCTTCAAGAACTAAATAAGAAGATAGGTATAGTCACACAAGATCCTCAGTTATTTTCAGGCACAATCAAAGACAATCTAATCTTTGTGAAACCGAATGCAACTGACGAAGAATGTATGCAAGTTTTAAAAATAGCACAAATGTGAGAATTTATAAATAAACAAAAAGATGGTTTGTCTCTCAGAATTGGTGAATGATGACTAAAGCTTTCATGAGGTCAGAAACAAAGACTAGCTATAGCTCGTGCTTTGCTTAGGGATCCGGATCTTTTGATATTTGACGAAGCTACAAGCAGCTTGGATAGTATAGTAGAAAAAGAGATTACACAAACTATAAAAAAGATTACCAAATCAAGACCAAACATGATAACAGTACTCGTAGCTCATAGACTTGGTACTGTCATGCATGCTAATCAGATTATGGTGTTAGAAAAATGAAGTATAAGTGAAATGGGTACCCATCAAGAATTATTGGAGCAAAGAGGCCTATACTATGCACTCCGGAGAGAGCAGATATGAGAAAGAGAAGATAGTAATAGTGATGGACTATAAATAATATTTGGAAATATAAGAATATAAGCTGACTATATGCAAAAAACTCTCCTATTGTGGAGGGTTTTATTTAATTAAAATTTATATATCTATCTACCCAATCTTTCCAACACTCTATCTTTTCACATCACTCTTATCGTCTCATAAATATCAGGTGTGTTACTTCTGCCATACAAATAAACTCTAAGTATCATTGCTAGGTCACCAGTTTTTCAAATCCATCATCACTCTTTGAACTTCGCATTGGTAGGCGCAAATCCAAACTCCTTCCCAATACCTTTCAACTCTTCAAACCACTCCTCTTTGGTTTTGACTATCTTTCAATCAGCAAATAATATATCTGAAATATATTTACAATATGAAGATAAGAAGTCTTTTATGACTCCCCTATCTATATCTGGGAGCAAAGTATCATCCAATCATTGATTGGAAAAATAGTTATCAGAAAATGGTAATATATAATCTACTACATTTTTGTATTTGGTATGAATTTTTTTCTGCCTATCGAATCAAAGTATATCTCTAATATAGTCTATATCAAGTTTCCGATTATCTTCATATATGTACGGATTTGGATATTTGGTAAGGTATGCTTCTAACTCTAATATTAGGTCTTCAATTGTTATGCTGGCAATGTACTCACCGCAGATATGGGTAAGCTTCTGTACATCAAACATAGCTCAAGTACCATTAATATTTTTCAACTCCCAGTCAAAAGATGTGATATCAAGATGATCTGGATTATTTTGATCTACAAAGTTTGAAATCCATCGTGTTTCATAACTACTGTCCATAAGTCACATAAGGTAAATCTTGGTTGCATCCGGTGGTATTCCATCATCTACAAACATTTGTACATCGGCTTCTGGGTCTTTTCTTTTACTTAATTTCCTCTTATTTCAGTTATCAATCTTCATAAGTGGGCCAGGATGAGCATATTTCCATATAGGTCTATCAAATACATCAGAAAATGCTTGGAATATCTGGATATGTTTTGGGACAGATGGCAACCACTCATCAGTCCTGATTACATGAGTGATTCACATCATATAATCATCTACTATATGTGCAAAGTGATAAGTTGGAAAATTATCCGACTTGATAAGTACTACATCCTCATAATTATCGTCTATCTCTATGTGTCATTTTATCTCATCGTCAAAAGAAACTCTTTTACCAAGTGATCATGGAGACTTTAATCTTATAGAAAAAGGTTTTCACTCGTCTATATGTGTTACTATCTCATCATACGATAAATTCCTTGATAAAGCATAATCTCAATAAATTCAAGTAGGGGCTTTTGCGAGTATCTGGTTTTCTCTTATCTGTTCAAGTTGTTCCGATGTCAGGAAACAAGGATAGGCAAGGTCTTGTCCTATAAGATACTTTACAAATATCTTGTATATATCCAGCCTTTCAGACTGAACATAAGATCAGTAGTCTCAAAACATAGCTATATCTCTACCTCAATCGTAATGTACTCACTCATCTATCTCAAGTCAAAAGTATCTAAAACCATCAAGTATAGAGTAAACTCATCAACTCTTGCTTTCGTAATCGGTTGTATTTCTAGCTTGGTCTGTGTCTTCTATTCTAAGTATAAAAGTACCTTTATTCTTATGCGCTATATTTCTATTTAAAAGTCAAGTATAAACTGTTCATATATGAAGAAAACCTGTAGGACTAGGAGCTATCCTTGTCACTGGTGATTTGATCCTAGACTTATATTGATCTAGTATTGTTTTGATATTTGTTATATCGGGATATAATAAATCCGCAACTTGTTTGGACATAGGATATTTTAGTATGCTTTAAATGTTTGAAGTTATACTGGTTAATAATTGATGATATGAATATAACCTGATTATCTTTCATCTCATCATTCAAGTGCTTGTGCTATCTGATATGTTTTGTAAAACTCTGCAATATAACGGTTGACATGGTAATTATTGGATACCAGGCAGATAAATTTGGTGTAGCATAACTTGATGGTTTCTTCACTGTCGGATCTATCTAATTCAAACTTAATATTGTCCAATATGTGATCAAGCGGGATCATATCTGGCAATATCACGGTATCTAGATAATCATGATATAAAGTCTCCATATCAATACTTTTATAGTAATAATAACGATCGTCATCTGTAACATATGCCTTGTACTTTTTATCATCAAATAGATCCAGCCCATACACAATCTCTTTTATGGTATACTTATGTTTTGGGGTTAAGGCTTGTTTATTCGGTCGGATATCTATATTTGAATTATCTGGATAGTTCATGTAATTTATAGAATGTAGTAAATTTATAAAATATATATACTTATAGGTATTTACTTATATAAAAAAGATAGGTATATTTTCAACCTATCTTGATGTATCTCACAACGAACTATGTATAATAAGTTATGTGCCAGTAAATTGTCATATAGCCCGGAATATAAATGACACAAGCAGCCAGCTGACACCTATAAAGACCAATGCAATAGCGATATTTTTGACAACCTTGTATCACTCCTCAACTTTTTTATCATCTTTTGAATTAATAAGCATATTGAATCAAGTGACAATAAGTATGACTAGCGCAATCAGAGCAAGTAGTCATAATGCTCGATTTATAGCCTTTCTTATCGTACCCAATAATGTATCCACTCATCACTCATCAGAATCTTTACTTAAGTCAGTATACTCTTCAGTAGGAGTTTGAGGAACTGCAGGTAATACATCGGTTTTTTGATTGAAAAATCATAGCTCTGGTGGATCTTGTGCTAAAACTATATTACCAATACCAAGCACACTAAATGCACTTGCTAGTATCCATGTGATATAGATAAAGTAAATTTTAATTTTGTTCATTGTAGGTATTTTAAATTTTAAATATTTAAATTTATATAAATTAATCATATCTCTAACACATATCTCCCAAAGCTATTACTTTTACTTGATATCTTTAATATATAAACATATTGTAATATTACAATTATAATGAATGTTATCTAATTTGTCAAATATCTGTGTTAATATTGTATAATTCATAAAATAATTTATTTGACATATCTATAAATAGTACACTAATTATAAGGTGAAATAAGAGGTAAAATAAATTATAACCCTATAAAATCTTGATTTCATAAATTATACAGTAAGTTCATAATTAATTTGCTTTTTTAAGTAATTATCATTATAATTTACATAATGTTGTATATTTGTGCGATCTGATATTAGTTATCTTAAATATTTTATAGGTAGTTGTAATTATAATTAAATACAAAATTAATATGGAAAAACTATTACAAAAGTTAGTATATGCAGTATTAGTCCAGATAATCTGATTATCTTTATTTCTCCCTGTAATATCTCATGCTCAGTTTACAGGTATACAAGATGATAGAGCAAATACGACTTGAAATTTTAATACACTACTGGATGATGTAACAAGCGACATAAATAGCAATTTACCAAATGTGATAGATCTAGAAAGAAATGTGCCAGAGTGAGGAATATATGGTATGGTTGATTTTGTATTTGATTTTATGATGGACTATGTCGTGCCTATAGTAATAATAGTAGCTATACTTATTGCCATATTTGGATTTTATGAATTGATATTTAGCGAAAAAGAGGATCAGAAAACCAAGGCTACGGATTACATAACCCGATGAGTTGTAGGCATAATAATCGTACAATGATCAAAATTTATATATAACACTTATTTTAGTATAGTAAATAATGATAATATTTTTGAAACAATAAAGTCTTGATCTTTGAATACTCTTTCTGCAGAATTATTTGAGAAACTCATATATCCGTTTCTAAACCTAGGTATGTATATTGTTATGGGTGTGTTATTTATAATGCTACTAATGAAATCAATAGATATAATAATAAACTCATCAGATGATGCATTCAAAAAGTGACAACAAATAATAATATCATCTATAATAGGCATATTGGCTATATTATTGAGTAAACAGATAATACAAGTAGTATACGGTAAACAGGAAGATTTTACCAGATCTATCAATGAAACACAAGGTATTTTCAGCATCTGAGGCATTATACTAAATAATAGAAATTATGAAACTATATTTAATATAGTAAATTATTTTCTTTGATTCTTGGCCTTTATTATAATATGTTTACTTATATACAATACATATCTCATCATTACGAATCCCACCAAAGAAGAAAACATCAAAAAACTTAGATCAAATATACTTTATATATTACTTTGATTACTCATCATCTGACTGTCTTATGTGATTATAAATTTTTTGATCATTAAATAATTAATACAAATACAATTCACAGTTAGAACTGAATATAAGCAAAGTGATTGGTCTCCTCCATGCTTTATTAGATAGTTACATCAAATTAGTTATAAAGTTTGGTTATGAAATTCGGCTTGAAAACAGTAGGTATTTTTTTATAAGTCAGTTTACTTGTCTTATGATTCGGGAACTAGCTCAGATGGTTAGAGCGCTGGTTTTGGGAACCAGAGGTCGCGAGTTCGAGTCCCGCGTTCCCGAAGTTTTGATGGTCATATAGCTCAGTTGGTTAGAGCGCGTCTCTGATAAGGACGAGGCCGATGGTTCAAGTCCATCTATGACCACCATAAAATCAAATATAATATTGATTCAAATAATATATTTGGAGATAATCTGTATATGCCAAGGTAGCTCAGTTGGTAGAGCAGAGGCCTGAAAAGCCTTGTGTCGGCGGTTCGATTCCGCCCTTTGGCATTTTTTTATAGACTTATGTGTTTTATACTTAATAAGTATATTTAAATTTATATTTTAAAGCATGCGACCTATAATAGTATTAAATAAAAATAAAAAAATCTATTGACAATAAGAATAACAAAAGTATTATCACGGCATAAATTTAATTTTTACTTATACGATCAAATGAGTCAAAACGAAACTATTGATGATATTCTTCTCAAAATAAAAGAGGATATAGCAGAAGCAGATAATCTTATTGCCAACTTAGATGAACACGATAGAGTATGATTCGAAGAGCGGAAAAATATTGTAAACAGCACAACCAAAAAACTAGAAATACTAGATGTGAAATCTATAGAGGATAAAAAAATTCAAGAGGAATTATTGGGTTTACTGAAATATATAGATACCTATATAGAAAACAATAGTGATCTATGATATTGAAGTAATAAGGAGAGATGTCTACATGTCACTCTTGTTAAATATTTTTTAATGGATAATTTATTGGGAGATAGGATAAATTAAAATCATAATATAAACTGAATCATATCATAAAAATAATAAATAATCATTTCACATTGGTATTATTTTTTTTATAATCAGATTATTTTAATATCATTCATCTTGATATCACCAAAAAAACTATTTAGTAAGGATAACGACAATAAATAATATATGAAATTTTATGACCAAATAGACATAGTAGTACAATCGGGCAAGGGTGGCGATGGCTTAGTAAGTGCCCGTAGAGAAGCATGAGTGCCTATGTGATGACCAAATGGAGGCAATGGAGGTAAATGATGATCAGTGATACTTCAAGCCGATGCAAATATAAATACATTATTACATTTCAAATATCAAAAAATTTGGAAAGCTATCGATGGATGAAGATGAGAAAGAACTGACAAATACGGCAAATGAGCCGAGGATCTAATATTAAAAGTGCCAGTGTGAGCTATTATAAAAGAGTATATATGACGATCAGATAGCGATATCAATGAAGGAGATAATATATATGAAGATAAACAAACAAATGAAGAAGATAGTAAAAACGATCTTAAGACATTATTCCAATTTACAGAACATGGACAGACTTATATAGTATGTAAATGATGATCTTGATGAGTTGGTAACATGCATTTCAAAAACAGTACCGTTCAGTATCCAGATTTTGCACTATTGGGTGAGCCAGGACAAAAAAAAGCAATACAAATAGAACTGCAGATACTTGCTGATGTAGGACTTTTGTGATTTCCTTCTGTTTGAAAATCTTCAATCATAAATAGTATATGTCATACCAAAGCTAAAGTCGCAGAGTATCACTTTACTACTCTAGTACCAAATTTATGATCTGTAAAAACTCCTGAGATAGACTTCAATATAATAGATATACCGGGTATCATTAAATGAGCCAGCTCTTGAAAATGACTTGGCAATGAGTTTTTGAGACATATATTAAAATGTAAAGTATTTTGCTTTGTGTTAGATATATGAAGATATGACGAAGGGATTAAGGAGTTTGGTATGCTACGAGATGAATTGATAGAATATATTAGAAATAGATTTATTTGATCAGAAGAATTTGGTGTGCAAATAGATGATATATCTTTCAGCGTAAGTCAAAATGACGATTATATAAAATTTGGGATATACAGATATGAAAATAAGAAGGAAGTGATGATAATGGAGAAAAGTATATTTCGGATCATAAATAAATCTGATCTTATAGATGATCAAGATATAATAAAAGAATATACTTATCGATGCATAAACTACATACAAAAAGTTTTTAACACCAAATCAGATCACATCTCATATCATAAAATAGCCAATAACGTACTCCTTAAAAATATACTAGTTTACAATACCGTCATACAAGAAAATAAAGGCGAATTAGTATATTTCCTAGCAGATATATTAAAAAGTACAAGGTCACAATCCTTTTATGTTTTTGATGAGGTTAATATAGATGGCAAAAATAAATCTTATATAGAGTTAGCATGAGAATTTGATGATCCAGAAACCAAAGATATTTTGTTCAAGTATGGTTATGATGACGATAATCAAGATGATGGTCGCGACAATAAGTATCAAATTAATGATAGAGAAAAAGATACAGAAAGTAATTGAGACGATGAGAGAGAAATAGTATCACATAGAAATAAAAAAGTACGGTATGTTTATGATCCAGAGTTTTCTAGATTATCATATCAGATGATGCGAGGTAAGATACTTGCAGAACAACGATTTTGGAAAGTAATGAAAAAAAATCATACTATAAATCGATTTATAAAAAATGGAATAAAAAATGGAGATCTTATCATAGTACAAAGTGAATACGACATACCCCAGAAGAAAATAATTAAATTTGAGATATAGTAAGGATGGAATATAAAAAAACAGTTTATCCTATATTTATAATCATAAAATATAAGCTATGAAACAAAAGAAATCATCTGAAGATGTCAGATTGAATATAACACAAGGTAGAAACGTGAAAAATATGAATTTAAAAATAGAAAGACTGCAAAATAATAACTTCAGGATATTTATAAAATGAAAATCAAGTGATCTATTCGAATTGTTCCAAGGTAAGATAATCATAAATCCAGAAAAATGACACAATATATCCATAAATTATTGAGAAAGAGGGATTACATTTACACAATTAAATCACAAGAAAGCATGAGACGCGATAAAGATAAATAGAAAAGAGAGGAAAGAAAACAGAAAGATAGAAAAGGAAGAAATTAAATATAAGAGGATATTGGAGCAAATAGTAGAAATATTGGAAGACCTAAGATAAACAATTATCTAGTAATATCTTGTGGTATAAACCTTATCTTGATATATACTATCTTATTTTTTGATAAAATATCCAAAGGATTACCATTCCTATCTACTATATTGTCAGCACCAACCCTCTTATATGATCAGTTATTAA
The DNA here is from genome assembly GCA_039809405.1 of Candidatus Absconditabacterales bacterium. Lineage (GTDB taxonomy): Bacteria > Patescibacteriota > Gracilibacteria > Absconditabacterales > Absconditicoccaceae > JBDHUX01. The sequence goes on along the minus strand of JBDHUX010000004.1, from coordinate 12,679 downwards.
GATCATTCAATAAGTCTATAAGATCACTTATATTGGAAGTATTGGTCTTTTTATATATCCTAAATCATTGAGAGTTGATCACATTTTGATCTATGATATTATAAGAAGTAAATATAGCTTTTCTATCCATAAAAGCACTATACTTATCAAACTCATAATTTACTAGACGATCTTTAAAATATTGGAAATATTCTTCTGTAGAGACTGACTGACCATCTATTTGTGACCTAAATCATGTATGAGTTCTAGTTCATTCTACCACATCTTCACCGTCTATAAGTTTTTTTCTTATATCTACATTATTTTCTAATCACTTGATATAATTTTCATATCATTCAGAAAATCTTGGTAATTTTTTTCATCTATAAGATTGTATCGTATACCAGTAATCTAGTATTTCATAGATATAACTATCTCACCTGCCAGAATATCATTTGAGTATATGTAGCCATAAGTCTTGTCATGAGTGGTTTCTTGATTTCCATCTTTTTAAATCAAGTATAAATCTTCATACTACATCAAGTCCAAGCACTGGGTGAAACCTATCGTCTTTATCTATCATATACTCCATATGCATAGATGATTTTTCGAGTGCCTGTTTTATCTTTTTGCCATGTTCACGATCTACCATCTTGTTATTATATAGTGGTAAAGTAGATAATCAAAACCTCTTCGCGTTGATTCATTGTATATGCGATAGTCATGCTCAACCATCTCATCATAAATTTGGCAAAAGTGGATTTCAGGTACTTTCGTGTGCTGCGAGAGCAAGAAGTAGACCATTTGGTATACCGTATAGAGATTCTATTTTGTCAGATATATCTGCAAATCTTAAAACTCTTACAACACGATTGGTGACATCACTAGATGATCGATCTATGCTTATTTTTTTATCTTTTATAATATTTTTATAATTTAGATCAAGAGGTTTTTTATAGATATCGCTTGATGATAGTTTCAAAGTAGGTATATTATGTCGGTATTTTTCTTGATATATATGTCACATACTGTTGCTGCCTAAGTCTTCAGCGTCAGAATAATATACTCATTCCTCGAGTGGTTCTTTTGGCTCTATGGTTTCCACAATTTCTTTATGATAATTACTTTCCAAGTTATTGCCTATAGAAGATCTGTTATATCATAACAGTGCTCATACTATACCTAAGGCAACAAGCAACTGCTTCGGACCATTAAGCGATTTTCTGTTGTTATCATTTTGATTATTATGAATTGTATCCATAGACATATAAAGCAATTATGATATAACGTAATTTTATATATTGTATTATACATACAATATTATGATTTGTCAAATTATTTATAGTAATTATAATTGTAAATAATCAGAATATAATAAATATGTGACTATATACATCTAGTTTATCTAAATTATATTGTAAACTAAGATTATTTTTATTAATTATATTAAACTATTAAATTAATGAATTTTAAAACAATACTTAGGGGCATATGAGTTATGACACCAGCAATTCTATTAATATGATGAGTTGTCATAATTTGAAATAAATTTATGAATGCTACAAGTCAAAATGACACTTTTAGTGTACAATCCTCTATCCAAACTAATAAGGATAATTTATTAGAAAATGAATGTCCTTACAAATTAACTCTAATAGGAAATGGCATTGTGGATTATACTCCATCTGATCATGGATGAGTTTATGATATAATAGATTGAGAATATGAAATCAATTGTACCCCACATACACCAGAATACAATAACATACTTATATGGTCCAATGCCGGATCTGATATAATTGTAAATCCATCGAACTATAGTTTTAGCATACAAAACTCACCATATAAATGATTATGTATGGCATATAGTTGATGTTCATGGGATATAAATGTGATTACATGATGAACTATATGTGGAAACGGTGTACTAGAAAATGGCGAACAGTGCGACGATTGAAATACACAAAATTGAGATGGATGCGATAGTATATGTATGATAGAAATTTCGTCTTGAGCTAGATACGATTGTGTAGAGATATATACATGATCATATAGTGTTTGATATCATTGCATAGAAAGCGAGGATGGAAAGTACACAAATCCTATGTGCAATAACGACTGTGGCAAGATACCATACTGTGGAGATAATATCTGCCAAAGTAGCGAAAAAGATAAATATGGTAATATACTTTGTAAATTAGACTGTAAATGACCGATCACTCCAGAAGAGTCGCAAGAACTAAACGTATGATGATAATATATAGGACTAAGTCAACAGGGTAGACTAAACAATAGGATAAAAAAACAAACCCTCGCATAGAGGGTTTTATAATTTGGATATAAATAATCTGTAAAATTAATTATAATTTTGATCTAATCTCCAGCGCCACCTCATCAACTAGATCATCATCAAAATCAGCCAAATCATCATCCGCCAAAACTACCTCATCAAAATCAGCCAAATCATCATCAATAAAATCATCATCAACCATCAGTAGGTGTACTTTTTCAAGTGATAATGAATCATAGTATCGCTCCAAATATATATCATATAGCTCACACACTTATTGCAAATATCTTGATAAGCATAGACAAGAATACTACTCAAATTAGTATTAAAGATATATTTGAGATTATATTTTGGGTCTTAGAAATTTTTTCCTCATTTTTAATACTCGATAATTTTGGTATAGAAATTGATGAGAATAACCCAATAAAAAAACATATCATAAATACAGTAATTATAATATCTTGATTTTTGATAGGACTTATGGCATTATTTATCATATAGCTAGCCTTATAGTCGTTGTCTGATAGTATTTTTCCAAATATATCATAGTAGCTGTTTATCATGCTAACTATATCTCAACTGTCTAAGTATGGTCTTAAATCTGCCTCTATGACTTGTTTTACTAGTATATCTGGTAAATCGCCCTCGAGTCCATATCACACCATTATTCTTAACTTTTTTTCAGATGGCGAAGCTACAAGTAATAATCAATTGTTATCAGAAGATTTACCTATGTTATTGCTTCTAAATATAGATGATGAGATATCATACAACTCATTACCCTGTCTGCTTGATATAAGAACAACAACAAATTCATTACTTGTAGATATATCATAATCTGATGCTTTTTTATTTAAATCACCTAATTGGATAGGATTTAGTGTATTAGAAAAATCTACCACATAGTTATCCAACTGAGGTAGATTCATCACATCAATATCTCAAATATCACTACTAGAAATCGGATCAGAAGTAGCATAAGTGAAATAATTATCTTCATATCATCCTACTAAACAAAAAATAAAAGATCAAAAAAATAATCCAATATATAGTAAAATTTTATAAAATCTTCTATGCCTAGCTATCATAATGAGATAAAGATTGTATTAGTTTTCTTGATATATAACATATCTGAGGTTGCTGCTATCGGCAGTAGAAGAGTCACACTTACCGTCGCAGATAGTATTAGGAGTAGCAGAAAGCGGACAATCTCATATGTAATTTACACTAGCATTACCAGACTCTTTTTCTATATATGCTCACAAAATATAGCCATCTCACTGTTTTTTGTAAACATAACCATTGTAATTTCAATCTTCTGATGAACAAGCTTTTTTGTTACCAGGATCTTTTGGCAAGGATTTCAGGTAAGATTGGTCTGTCAACTCTGTAAGAGTATCAGGATACTGTCCATTGTCACCATTGTAAGCTGCAAGAGCTGTGGCGACTTGATTAAGATCTGCTTTACGAGCTACATTGCGGGCCTTAGCTTGCGCTCAAGTGATCCTAGGGAGTAATGACACCGTGAGTATACCTATAATCACAATCACAATCAATATCTCTATAAGCGTAAATCATCACCTAACTCGCCTCCTCCTAAGGTTGTTTAATTTGTTTGTCATGTTTTAGATAAATTAATATAATAAATAAATTTGTAAATCTATAGTAATCATGATAACACGAATATAATCAGATACATATAAAATGCAAGCTATTTTAAAATATAATAGGTAACAAGTAGACAACCAAACTATCCACAATATATAAATCTTGGTTGAATAAGAATATCACCAACTCATCATATCACATAAGCATAGATTCATATAAAGAAATATAGAAATATATATTGACTTTCATATATAAATATATATTTATTAACATGCTAAATAAATTGTAAACTATGAGAAGGTTATTTTTTTTATTGATGGGATGTATTATGTTGTTTATTTCTTGTGGAGATAATTCCAATGGAAATATTAAAATTGGTCACGAGGATATCGTGATCAATAAGGAACATGATCAAGGGGGTAAAGAAAAAATTGATCCCAAAGTGGATCGCAAAACTGGAAGAAAACGTGACACCATTAATAGTGTCACAAAAAAAATTACAAAATTAATAGAGATGCTTGATTCTTTTACTGTAAGAGGCGATAGGATCAAGTATAAAGAAATGAATATCAGGGATAGTTTGATATTTTCATTTATAGATCTCATCCAAAGTGATGAGCAACCTATTGATATTGATGTACTAAAAAGTTTAATGAGTCAAATAGACTCATTAGATAAGGTATATATCAAATTATCATCCCAAATTCCTGAAAATGAGTTTAGGGAGTATGATGATTCGTTATATACAATGCACACATCTTTCTTGAAAAGAATCAAGAGAGAAAGAAAGGAGAGATTCTCGGGATTTAAATCCTGGGAGAGAGGCACTGCTCATCTCCGGAAATGAGTCTAATATAAAAATGTGATAAGGTAAGATTTGTATTCAATTTTTATCTTATCACATCAATATATCTGACCACAACAAAACTGATATTGGATGTTTGCCAGTATCTTTTCTTTTTATAGTAAATCACAATAAAACTTGATAAAAAATTATATTTTAATAGTATGTGGACATTATGTCAGATTATATTCAAATATCACACATATCTATCTATTGAAACCCAATTTTGGCTATCGTTATGCTAGTTTGGTTGGTTTTTTGGTATTGGAGGCGTAGAGTACATAGTTCAAAGTACACAATTCCAAGTTATAAGATAAATCACATAAAAAAACGAGTATACAATATCTCTATCACATTAATACTGATCACATCTATACTTATACCCCTAGATATCAAAACACCCCTAGATAATATATCTCGAGTGATAGACTTGAGTCCAAGCATAAGTGAGAGTCAAGCAAATATAGATCGTATAAATGATACATACCGCTCTGTTTATAGTATTGGCAAGAAACACACCATCACACTAGTAGCTGGGCTTCCTTATGACTACTGTAAAAATTGCAAAGTATCGGCACTCGATAGGCTTACAGTAGATCAAAACTTATTTACTGGTGATATCTACGGATCTGCTATGTGAGACTGACTCTTGATAGCGCATGACAGTCAAGGTGATTATAAATATAATAATGTAAAGATAATCGGCATTACAGACTCTGGCACAAATAAATGAATAGATTTAAATAAAGCTATATCATATATTTGAAAAGATAAAGTTTTGGTACTTATGCACGATGATGACTTATCGTCAAATATAAATAAGGTAAAGCAGTTTTTGAAAATGAATGAATTAAATAGTATACTCTGGCCTGTTTGGGTCGGATCCCATCTAATTTTGTTATTTCTATATATTTTATCTATATGAAAACTCAAGCACTCTTACGATACACTGTAGTGATCAATATAATAACTCTTACTGTCTGGTATATCGATAAATATAAATCAATAAAATGACACCGAAGGGTATCAGAAAAAAATCTCTTAATCTTAGTCGGACTTGGTGGTTGGATATGATGACTAATATGAATATCTTGGCTTAGGCATAAGAGTATTAAGTGGTCTTTTTTATGGAAATTTGGTTTAATATGTGTGGGTTGGATAGTGTTAATATTTGTATTTCTATTTGAAAAATTGGGTTAAATAATCAGTATCAGATTATCTTTATATCTATGAAAAATATATAAAATGTCTCTTTATCTAAAATACCGTTCCAAAAATTTTGATGATATAGTGGAGCAAGATTTTGTGAAACAAATACTAAAAAATCAAGTAATAAAGTCCCAAATATGAGAGTTAAGATTGAGTAATTATCTATTTACATGATCAAGGGGCATAGGTAAGACAAGCATAGCTAGGATAGTAGCAAGATGATTGAACTGTACAAATTTACAAGATGGAAATCCTTGTAACGAGTGCGATAATTGTAAAACTATAATAGAAAACAGATCTATGGATTTTTATGAGATAGATGCGGCATCAAATACAAGTGTAGATAATGTAAGAGATGAAATCATAAACAAGGCAATATTTAGACCAACACAGCTAAAGAAAAAGATATATATAATAGATGAGGTCCATATGCTTAGCGGATCAGCTTTCAATGCCTTGTTAAAAATCATGGAGGAGCCACCTGAGTACTTAGTTTTTATACTTGCGACCACAGAACTGCACAAGGTCCCAGAGACTATCATCTCTCGTTGCCAGGTTTTCAATTTTAAAAAAATAACCATCCCAGGTATAGTGGGGAGATTAAAATACATAGCTGAACAAGAAAATATACAAACAGATGAAGATGGTCTAAAATTAATAGCTCAGATATCTGATGGCGGTATGAGAGATGCAATTAAATACCTAGAACAGATATCAAATTTTGGTAAAGTAGATAAAGAGAATGTTTCTAACTTCCTCGGACTGATATCCGAAAAAGAGTTCGAAAATTTTGTGCAATTGCGAAAAGACAAAAATAACGACGGTATCATTGAGTTTATAGATCAGGCAGAGAGTAACGGTATAGATATGGTAGTGTTTCTAAAGCAATTTCTCTCTTACCTAGACAATCATATGCACTGATCAAATATATCCTCTTACCTTCAGATCACAAATATCTGCAAGTCTATCTTTGAGAAGATCAGATTTTTTCCAAACATATATCTACTATGCAAAATAGAGTTTGGTCATATAGAAGACACAACTAATATGAGTAATATTGATAGTAAAAATGACAAAATTGAAGATAATAAGACTACTCTATCTCCCCAATCAACCAAATCAGAAACTATAGAAAGCAAACTAGAAGAATCAGAAATAAAAACTAGCGAAGAAACTGAAATTATCGAAATCATAGAGGAACAATCAGTAGATAACTTATATGCTGATATCCAAGATCCAATCACTATAGATCAAAAAGAGCTGAAAGAGCTGATCGTAAAAAGCATCCACAGTAAAACCATAAAAGATATACGAGAAAGAAGTTGTTCTATATCTAAGGTAGAAAATAATACTTTCTATGTAGATGTGATAGATAAGTGAGTCATGGTACTACTAGAAAATCCAAAAAGCATCAAAGAGCTTGAAGATACACTACATAAGATATACTCTCAGTGATACAATATCAAGTATAATTTTATAGACAAAAACGAGTTGTTTATGAAGATGATGGGGTAATAACTGTGGATGACAATAAAAACTACATTGTCATCTCGAGCAGAGTGGAACGAAGTCGAGAGATCTCTAATAGTCTTATTATTCTCAAATAAAATCAAAGACTTCGTTCAAAAGCAAATATTTTAGGGAATCTTCATCTCCACTTTTGGAGGGTCGAAGTAATTATAATTAAAATAAAAAATCTAAGATATAAAATTCTAAGATATAAAATACCTCAGACCTCTCGCCTTTGTAAGATAAAATCTTTATACTATCAAATATGTATTAAATTAATCGTTGTTTTTCAGTAATCTCTCCAGAAATACACCTCATATCAAGTAAGCAAGTACTATCATAACAAGATACTGTAGGACAAACGAGATAGATAAGAAAGATATATCTTTTCACACTATACTCCGTACACTACCGCCAAATATCTTACTTGTGTATCCACTAAATCGGTAAAATCAAACTACACACAATAAGAAAGCAAGTACAAATCAAGAAGTTAATATCGCCTGCATACTTATAATAAATGGCAATTTAATCTGTCTATACTTGGCTCATATAAGTTTCCATATTTCTATAGTTTTGGCATAACTATAATACTTAATTCTTATCACATAAAGCAAAAATGTAAATATAATCAACACAAGTATACCTATAAGGAAATACGTTACTCATACAACTATATCTGCGAATCAGATAATATCAAGAACTCTCTTCTCTTGTTGTTGGATATTTTGTACATTGGAAGTTGCATCTTTATTGGATATGATATCTTCATAAACTTTTATGAGGTCTTTTACTTTGGTAAATTGTTCCAATCAGTTAAATGTGACATATAAAGTAGCTGGAAGCGGATTACCAATACCGTACTCTTTGAAACTATCTACTACAGAAGGTATTTTCTGTCATATTTGCTTTATTGCATCGTCTTTACTAGTATATGTTGCTTTTACTCATATCTTTTCTAGTTTTTCTTTTAATTCTATTACCCTGGAGTATGTTATTTCTTTATCATTTGGATTTTCTTTAATGTATAAATATATACCAAGTTTATCCTGGACTTCTTGAGAAGTTTTTTGACTACTGTAAGATACCATAAATAGTAGGTTTAATAGAAATATAAGAAATCATATAAGTGCTCATACTCATAAAAACTGAGGTGTATTTTTCCTTATAATATATCAAGCATTAGATCGAATAAATGATCTTTTTTTACCTATATCCAAACTTCAGCCTAATTGCGAAATAGAAATGTGCATATTATCTTTATCAAAAAGATACTTTTTTATATTTTGAATACGGCGAAATAATTTATTCATGATCTATAAATCAAGTTATTTATTAAATAAATTTAAAATATAGTAAAGTTATATAATAATATATAGCTAAGACTATCTAATAATCACATTTGGATTAAATCTTTTTACTATATTATCATAATATAAAATATCTTTATCAATACTATACATCTTATCATGATGTTTATTGTAATAATCTATCATAGATTTTGCTTTCAATGGTTTTTCCATAATTATATATATAGATATAAGATCAGTTATAACTTCTGGGTCGTGTTTATATCTCATACCACTATCAAAAACATATCTTACGAGATCGAGTCACTTCTCCTGATTACCATAATAAAACTCAGACATAGCGTACATTCTCATCACTTCAAGATTACAAAATCAAGTCATCTTCAAAGCATTTTTTAAATGATCTTTGGCTTGCTGCCAATTCGATTGCTTATACTCTATACATCACTTTATATACCAATACATAGGATTGTCTGGATCTTGATGTAACATAAAATCAACCGGTTTGGACGACTTATCATAATCGCCTATCATATAATGTATCTGCGATATAGTAATAAGCAGATCTCCGTTATTTGGATCATCTTTTAGATACTGATTGGTAAGTTGTATAGCATCTTGATACTTCTTCTCTGCGATCAGATTGGAAATTTTTCCAAAAAATTCTTTATTAACATAGCTCATCAGGATATATTTAGATGATATAAAAATAAACTCATTAATTATACATAAAAAATTATAATCTCGCAAGGTTTTGGGGTATAAAAATACACATCCTACCTATCAAATCATTGACAAATAGATAAATAGTATGTATAAGTTCAATTATGATAAAGTAATTTGCCTATCTCCTAAGTTTTTTGATATATTTACCACCAATAAGATAAAAAGATCAGAAGATGATCGCGTTGTATGTGATTATCTTAATGACACTAGTTCACAAATTTAAATTTATAGCAAAGATATGACTATCGGTATATCTTCATATCGTCCCAATCAATATACTAACTATAACTACTTTAATGATAAAAAATACATCCACAGTTGGAAGTATATTTTTTTTCCAGCAATAAAAAAGTCCACCCAAGAAAAACAATAGTTCTATCCAGACTTGTGCGATGATACCTCATAGTAGGTTATAATTGTAAACTACTCATACTCATATCGCAAGTCAAAATAACACTCCAAAAGTGTTGATCTGAAATAGTTTATTTTGCTGGTCTGTAGCTATAAGTACATAATTTAACGATTGTTTCAAAAATGTAAGCACAAGCACTATACCCAGAAATCATAGTATATAGTCCGATCACAGGCTTCCTACAGTAGATAAAGTATCGGTCAAGTACTTAGTCCCTGAAACCAAGTAGATAATCTCTTTACCAAACACTCGGAAATTGATAGCTATAATAGATCATATCATCAGACAACTAATAAATAGTGTACCAAGAGCTTTAAGTTTGGAAGTAGTATCAGAGTGAGATATCTTATGTAGTATACTATTTCATATACTAGGTGGTACTATAAGCAGTATCTCTACAAGAGTCATAGCAAGTGCCCATACTCACACATATACGAATCCATCTTTGGTAGGAAAGAACCAAGATAATAGCATACTCACAGCAAGAGTATGGAAACTACTCATGAAGTATCATACTCAAAATTTTCGGTTATTTTTGACGTGGTCGACAAAAAAGGATCGATCTAGATCTAAATGTAATGAGATGTATTTTTTTCAAGCAAAATACTGCCAGACTATCTGAGCTATCCCAGATCATACCACACTAGACAGCAATGCACAAAATATCATAGCAGTCCAGCTATCAGCTTGATTGAAATCTATATCTGGCCGCAACAGTATAACAGATCACATAATCACAATCTGCACAATTCTAGAAAATATCAACGAATATGTAGTATGTTGCATCTTACCAAATAACTGCAACGGTAACTGGAAAAAATATCATATCACAAATATTGATGAGAACAACATACCAAGTGGTAGTCAAAACTCTATAAAGATATTTTGATTATAAGATGGTATAAGATATGCAATAACTATCGCTATCCCATAAACTATGAGTAAATTTATAAGCCTAGATCACATAAACTTACTATAATACTCTGATAATCTCTTTTTTCACTCTTCTGTATAAAGCATACTATCATCTGCAAGTTGATTTTTTATCTTACCAATCTCTTTCAAAGCTATCACATAAAGCCCCAAATCCGCCAATGCCGACCATATAGCAAAGTATTTCAAGATAGTGTTATAATCGCCATACCTAAGAGGTCATAAGTAAGGAGTCATCATCCTCACTGTTATAAATCAACCCACAGCAGAAAATACTCTACCAACCACCTGCCAAAAAGCATCTTTGTAAACTTCTTTGTAATTCATAAACCCACTTGGATATAAATAATAATGATATGTATATAATCTGATTTATTTGATAACAAAAAAAACTACTTTATCAAGTAAGTTTTATACAATAGCTATCATTCTAAGTATAATAAAGGATTCAAATTATCTAAAGGTTAAACTAGTTGTCATCCTGAGTAAAACGAAGGATCTCAATGTTATGCGAAATAACAAGAGAATAAACAAAAAATCCAAGACACACGATCTCGGATTAGTTTTTACTTTTCTTCCTTGCTTCAAGTAATTTTCTTTTTATCTTCAAATATGTTGGATAGCTTTCGAACTCTACATCTTCATTAAAATCATAAAATTGTTGTTTTAACTTATCTACTGTCTCAAGCACTACACCCTGTTGCTCTACTTGATCATAGACATCATGATCGTTCATCCATCCATCAGGGAGATGTCTTATGTCATAAAAATCCTTACCTACATAAACCTTGTCACCATACTCCAATACTTTTTTGGAGATCAGATAATCTGGTATAGGTCTTATGATAAACTCACTAGGTCATTGTAAAAAATCTTCCCACAAACAGTATCCACACTCCATACGATCTAGGAAAACTTGGTGATCTTCACTATCAGGGACGATATGCTTATCATACTCTATATACCAAAGGTTGGATCATACTCTACCTCGATGATCTGACGCCCTCACTACCCCGCTATCTTCATATCGATAATTTGTACCACTATCAGAGATAAAATTTGGTTCTCTGCTAGGAGCTACGCATGACTGATATATCGCAGAGGTATTTTGATAATAATTATGTTTATTATACTCTTTGTGATTTAATTCATCTGTGATGTTTTTTTGAAAATATGAAATATGATCTGATTTATTTGATCATCAGATTTTTTTATCAAGATTATCTACTTTATTTATATTCGCCATATAAATTATTTTTTCATAAATTCATCAAAATCAATTTTTAAAAAATCTTCTGTGTGTATAATAGCCAATTTAATTGGTCTTTTACCACTCTCAATTCTTTTCTTCTGCTTTATCCAGCTATCAGGTAAATCAGTGTTTTCTATCATATGTTTATATTGACCAGATTTCATAGCTTGCTCTTTAGTTAGATCAAAGAGATCAAAACCATATCTTTTTAATATAAAAGTCATATTACTTACTCATAATATAACATCTGGAACCGTGGTGTTCTTTTGCTCATGTTTTATATAATTTTGTAAATCAAGCATATTTTTACTTAATGTTGCAATACTGGGATGTGTGCCTCGATGCAAGTCAAGTATTTTTGATCAAGGTAGCACATCGTACTTGCCTCCTCACATATGGTTTATCAATTTGAAATCAGTATATTTTATAGTTGTCATCCTTACTCCCAAACTTTCCGTATCACCAAAAAACCGGTCATTTTCTCTATCTCAAGTTAATGTACTTGATATATCTTGTCGCTTGTCTTTAGAAAAATTATATCTATCAAAAGAAAGTTTATTTTCATGTGTAAATCATCATAATTTATCTAACATATCGGAAGTAAAGT
>JBDHUX010000003.1:0-26844 GCA_039809405.1 Candidatus Absconditabacterales bacterium | reverse complement strand
GTTTTATCTTGTCGAGATGGCCCATCAATTATTGATTTTTCTTTGAATTTAAGAGTATCAAGTCATAGGTTGGATGCCACTACTTTTAGTTGTGGTGTGTATTCACTGACACTACCGTTTTTGATATCTCATGATGGAGTATATGTCTTGTATAGTGTATCCTCATATATAGTGATTCATACACTGTTGTCATAGATTTGTTCTATACGAGATATAGCAATATTGTCAGGTATAGTTATCTTCACGTCCCCATAATCTCTGACTTGCGCTAGGAGATTGCTATACTTATCGTTGTAATCTGGTGTGTATACGTTTATATCACTACCTGTTGTTATGTCTCTCGATATGTATTTAGTGGTGTCACTTGCTGTTTGATTTAGTAGAACTTCCGTCCCCTGTCCTTCTATATTTTTGCTTATATCTGACCTTAGATTGTTTATGCTATCTAATAACTCTTCTTTTGTGCTTTCCTGCGTGGTACTTGTGATTGGATTGTAAACTGTTACTTGCCCATCTTCATATATATCATAAACTCTTTTATCGTCTATTGTGTTATTTGTATCTATTTTTTCACTTGATTTTACTGTCTTGTTTACTGTAGGTATATAAATTATCTCTCCTGCATCAGTATCCGCCCTATTACGGTTTTGGTTTGGGTCACTTGAGATATAGGCATCTGGATCTGATTGTGTTGGTATTATATTAGTTGTGTCAGATCTATCTGTTGTATATTGTAAATTTGCTATCGTGTCATTTCTATTATTTTGCAGTATTGATGGTATAGGGTTATTGTTTATGTTGTCAGTAGTATAGATAGTTTGTAGTGGCATCGCGATAGTAGTCAGATCGTTTACCGCTGGCGTGTTATTAATATTATTTATGTATGATGACAATCACTTACCTACTATCATCATAGGTGAACTTTCTCTATAATTTTCTATACTATCTGACATTTGCCGTGATCCACTTGATGATGTAGAATTTTCTACTGGTATAGGTGTGTATAATTGCTCACCATTATTTCCCAATCAACTATCGCGACCTTGTCATGGTACATATAAGATCGCTTGATCGGCAAATGATACATCGTATATTATAGTATTTGAAAAAATCACCACCATACACAGTGTATATATTACTTTTTTCAGAAAAAAATTACTGATATCGTTGATCATATGATTGCACTTGCCTATATATTTTACTTATAGATTTAATCGAGTTATAGTAAAGAGTGTTTAAATTACTATACTTTCAAGCTATTTTGCCTATTATATATATGTATTTGATTTGACTCAACTTATTATTGGTCTTGTATTTTATTTACAAATACTTTTTTTAATAAGTAAATATAATATGTCTGACATTGTCAGACAAGCAAGTTATTTTGTCTTACTAAACAATATCTTGTCAGACACTGCTCGTATATCTAATTACCCAATACATATATTTTGTCTTATTTATTGTCTTTATTTCGTGATTGTCGTAATACATATCCTTTTTATAGAGCAGATTTTGACGATATCGTACTATTTACAATTAAAACTAATTTGGCAAATACAACTTGTCATGATATTTGTCATGCTACAAATTCACTTACTTTATTTGACAAAATTTACCTTTATGATTATAATTATTTATAGATAGTACAAAATATTACTACCACCCGATATTTTATCTGAATTAATTATCTAAATATTTTTATTTTATCTAATTATCCAAATTTTAAATTGAAAAATAAGTGACATAATATGAAAAAATTTTACAGTAATAAGCTCCAATCATATAGAAACATATTATCTTCACATATCTATCATACTTATCATGAGTGAAGTATAAGATGGTCTGATTTTTTGTGATATGAAAAGATGGAAAAAGAAGTGTTGGACAAAGATGTAGGAACATTATCTTGACTAAATATCCCATCTTTCCAAGTAGATAATAAGATAGATATATTGCAATTGAAGACTGATATAACTGCCCCCATAAAACAACCGGAAGTTGTGCCACAAGATAATATAACAAAAACCTCTGAACTATTCAAAAATACAAAATTTGCAACTAAGATAAATACAGCTCTACAACAACTTGGATCAAATGAAACTGCAGAAAGCTTTATGGATAAAATTGACAAGTTATTTGTCGACTTGATGAGCAGAGAGTTTGCTTTCTTACCTGATAATGTCAGAAATACTTTATGATCTAGTGTATGATCAGCGCTACTATCGTGACTTTATAGCGGATCATCAGAGCAAGATAAAGATAAACACAAGCAAACATGACCAACCAAAACACAGGCTATATGATCAATATTTAACTCTCTTACATGAGTTGATTTTACCAAATTACAAACTGCTTGATGATGATTTGATTTGATTAAACAGGTCTTATCTGCGATATGATGATTTGATTTACTAAAAAAACAGATAACCAAGATATCTTACATGCTTGATATGGTAATCATACTAAAAAAAGAAGATAGAGAAAAAAACTTGCAATTAGATCGATCTAAAAGTATTATCAACGACCCATCTAAGTTTGTATCGATCTTGAATACCAACGACCAAGCAACGTTATCATCTATAAAAAATGATCAAGATACGAATAAAATTACCTGATTATTTTTTGACCAACCGCAGGGTGTAAATATGAAAGATATTTGAGATAAATTGTGAAATATATTGGACGGTAATACAGCCAAAGCAATGGTACAAGGTATGCAAACCCTACACAATACATGAACTAAACTTATGAATAATCGAGATTCTAATCAAACTAGATTCAAATGATACTATGATATTTGAAAAAAGATACTATCTCAGGTAGAGTGACTTGCAACTGCTTTTGGTATAGATAAAGAAGAGACTTCTTGACTTAGATCGGTTTTGAATCGGGTTTTTATGATATTTACCGGCAAAAGATTTGACTCTTATGAAGAGGAAGAACTGACTGCAAAGTATAAGATTGATGATTCCCTGAAAACAAACCTAGATAAAGCAAAAACAGACTATCTTACAAATCTCGCTGTATCTACAGCAGTTCCATTAAATCCGCTTGATAACAATATTGTCTGATTGCGAGGACAGGATAAGCAAGATATGATAAGATGAATAGATAAAGATAAGCTGACTAAATCACTTACAACAAATCTGACCTCTATCGATGAAAAACTGACTACAGAATTACTTTGAGATAAAAAAACTTGAGATGTGAAGCAAGATATTTGATTACTGATCAACAGCTCAGACCTATGGAAGAATATAGCTGAAGATCAACAAATTAGCGACCACATAAAAGATGCTGGTTGAGTTGTATATGCGCTCTGAGTATTGCTCACAAAGGGCAATGGATATCTTGAAGCTATTAGATCATGATATGTACATATACCTTATGTCAAGACACAAGTTACAACTCCAGAAATTTCAAAACAAGGAACTGCCAACCCTGATGATAAATGACAAGGAATTGATAGTAATTCAGAAAGTACAGAAAAACCAATAGCTGATATATCGTCTATAGAGAACAAGAAGATAGATCAACTTTCTTCTTCGGAAAGAAAATTACTTTTTCAAACTGTATTTGGATATGGTCCAGCGACAGATTTCCTAACACTAGTAGACAATGACTACTGATGAAATAGTTGAAATATATATCTAAATATACTTGCTCTTGCAAAACATGAGTGAGCGCAAAAAACTGATGGTAACTGGAAATTTGGTCCAGACCGCGTCAATGATGATAGCAATGGACAAACTGCTATGGGAACTTTCCAGATATCAGCTAAGTGATGAAATAAGGGTGTAGAGAAGAAATATACTGATTTAGTAAACAAATGAATTAGATATATTAGTACCAAAAACATATGAGTAAATTATGATTTATCCAAATACTCGTATGCACAACAAGATTTACTTGCATTTATATGACATACAAACTGATATACGAAAAAATGATGAATAGAGGCAAATTGGAGAGAGCTTTCAAGTAAATTATTTGATAATGCTAGGGATGCTAAATTTATGTCAGATATACAAGTTGGTATATCTAAGATAGGTCAAAATGTAGCATATCAGATCCAAAACAACAAGGTAGATGACTATGTATAGTTATATCCAGTTTTGAACTCTGATTACTCTTATTATTTTATATAAAATTGGCACAGGGGGAGGTGAACTTTCTAAATCAAAAATTACAAATAATATATGTGGATATTTAAACTACATTTTATTTGAGATATAGATATAAGATATATTGTACAACTTGGCTTTTGTAAAACTTATAATTTTTTCTTATTGTTTTTTTTATGCATTTGCTTTTTGTATAAAATAATCTATATTGTGTGAAACTATTATTATATGAAGTTGTAATTGATCAAATAAATCAAATCATCTGACAAATTACATTTATCATATCTGCCTTGGTCTCTGATGATCTTCTTATCTTTATACCAATAAACCCCTACCAAAATCGCAAATATAAAAAAAACTCTTGCCATAGAAACAAGCTGTGATGATACCTCTATAGGCATCGTCTGATTTGACGGTAGATATTTTTTTACTGAGAGACTAGTAGCATACTCCCAGATACAAGAACACAATCAATACTGATGAGTTGTACCAGAACTCGCATATAGGTCTCACGAAAATAAGATAATTTGACTTATCGAGGAGATATGATATGACAAGATAGGTGAGTGCGATAGTATTAGTGTGACTAAGTTTCCTTGATTGCCATGATCCCTTGTAGTTGGAAATGCGGCAGCTCGTACATTGTGATCTTTTTTAAATAAACCTATCATAGAAGTAAATCACATATATTGACATTTGTTCTCTGTTCTGCTCGATCGTAGTATTGATGATTTACCATTCCCTTGGATTGTATTGACTGCGAGTTGATGACATAATGAGATATATATCGTTACAGCCGATGGCAATAAATCTATAAATTCTAATTTTTTTACTTTGCAAGATCTGTCTATCCAACAGTTATGACACACTCTTGATGATGCAGCGGGTGAAGCTTTTGACAAAGTTGCTAGGATGTTGTGATGAGATTATCCTTGATGACCATGGATCTCTACTATGGCTGAAGGTTGAAAAACAAACCCTAGATTTGATCTAAAAAAAATATTACTTGATAAAAAAGAAAATTTGTTAAATTTCTCTTTCTCTGGGATGAAAGCACAAGTCAGGAGATTACTTGAGATAAATCCGCTCACAACTCTATGAGAACAGGATATTAGGGATATCTGTTACAGTTTTGAACAAACCGTAGATGATATACTTATACACAAGATAGCTTCTGCACAAGATATTTACTCTGCTGGGTCTATACTTCTTGTAGGTGGGGTAAGTGCAAATGATACACTTTATGATAAATTGAAAGCTAGATATGAAGATAGTCAGATTATTTATAAACCATCAGATAACTCTGATTCAAATATTTTTTTTACTGAAAATATAACTATAGCTCGTCCAGCCAAAAAGATTTATAGTACAGATAATGCAGCTATGATATGAGTAGTGTGACTTATATCATAAAATCATAACTTTGTTTATATTTTTGCGTATTATATAGACTTAGATTGATTTGGTAGATTATTTTGTCCTGTGATATTGTTTGCTCCTCATGTATTTGGTAGTTTCTGATTGTCTTCAAATCAAAAATTTACCAAAATATATTTTACAAATTTATTTATGCTTTCTTGATCTAATCTCCAAGTATCCTGATCTGTCTTACAAAAATTTTGTACATACGCTAGATAATCTAGGAAAGTTTTTTGTATATGATAATCTATCTGACTATAGGTTTCTTGAAGTCAACTCCTATCTATCTCATCTGGATAGACTGGAGCCATAAATCCACATAATAAATGCGCCAAAAAAATCTGATTATCCTCACCAAGTGGTATTTTGCCATCAATCTCTACATCAAACATATTTGCTATTTTCCAAAACTCTTCATCTGTTATGTTGATGATAAGGTATTGCAAAAATTTAGCATATTTGTTATTTTGTATAGATGTTGATTTGATCTGACCAGAGTACTTGTTTCCTTTTTTAATTTGCTCACTTACTCTGACAAGATCTTCTTGTGATATCTCTTTTCACTCTGATGCACCTCATGTGGTTTCTATGTTTCCCAATTCTATCTCTTCCATGACATTGATTTAATTGTAAAATAATTTGATGAATGTGATTATTATATATAATTTATACTCTATAATTTATACTCTATATGCATTGACATAAATATAGTCTGATTATTATTAAATTACACTGATTTTCAATATATAGATTTGAACCTGAAAAATAAGATAGATTTATAGCATAGAACTCAGATTATGTCTAAATTTATGATGATCTGGATGATTTTTGATTGAGTCCTAGTGTATTTTTACTTAGACTTGAATTTTATAGATAAAAAATTATATACTGTCAATCATAATAATAGTATGTAGTTGTTACATTTCTAAAAGAAATTGTATCGTAAAACCACATGTATATTATGGCTGATGCTATTTATATATTGTAGAAAATACCGATAATCATGTCTAAAAAAGTTGTAAAACAGTTTACAGTTTATGCTGTTGCTTGAAAAGCAGATCCTAAGCCACCACTTGGTCCTACTATGTGACAAAATGGTGTACCTATCTGAGTTTTTATGAAAGATTTTAATGATCGTACTAGAGAGATTTGACAAAAGTATGGTGATGTTAAAGTACCTGCTATCGTAAGAGTTTACATCGATAAGTCATTTGATTTTGAGTTGTTGCCACCTGTTACTAGTCATCTTATACTTTCTATGGCAGGAGTGACAAAGTGATCCAATGAACCAAATAAGAAAAAAATTGGCAAGATAAGCATGGCAAAGATAAAAGAGATAGCTGAGATAAAAAAACCGGTTATGAATACTGACGATGATGAAGCTATTATCAAGTCTATAATTGGTACCGCCAAAACACTTGGTGTAGATATAATTTAATTATCGTTGTAGATTGTATAAAATTTTTATATTACTATATTGTTTTTATATTGTTGTATTATTGAGATCCTTCAACATGTTTGAAGTGATAGTAAATTATTAAAATATACATGGGAGAGTTTAACTCGTTAATACCATATTTATCCTATTATATTCATATCATTATGTCCAAAAAATTAATTGAAAAATCAAAGTTATTGGAAACAGGTAAAGTTTATACTATATCAGAAGCATGTGAACTTATCAAGCAAGTCAGTTATAGCAAGTTTGATTGATCTGTAGATATTGCGATCAAAACTTTTGCTGATCCAAAATACAACGACCAGATGGTAAGAGGTACAGTAGTACTTCCAAATGGCAATGGTAAAACTATCAAGATAGCAGTATTTGTATGAGACGACCAACTTGATGAAGCAAGAAAAGCTGGTGCAGATATTGTAGGTAATACTACTTTACTAAAAGACATAGAAGATGGTAAAATAGATTTTGATATCTTGGTCACTACCCCTATGATGATAAAAGATCTTGCTAAAGTGGCCAAAGCATTGGGACCAAAATGACTTATGCCTTCACCAAAAACCGGTACTATCACTACCGATATCGCAGGTACTATAGACGAAATCAAAAAGTGAAGAGTAGAGTACAAGCTTGACAAGACAGGTAATATCCATGTCAATATAGGTAAAGTATCGTTTGATCCCAAGAAATTGGAAGAAAATATAACTACTCTACTCAAATCCATAGAGAGCAATAAACCAGCTAGTATAAAAGGTAAACTATTTAAAAAAATTGTACTTAGTCCTACTATGTGACCTGGTATAGTTATAGCATCATAATAGATATTTTAATATAATCTGATTTATAATTTCATAAACTCAAAATGCAAAAAATAGAAATAATACTACTACAAGATATTAAAAAACTTGGTAAAAAATATGATATAGTAAAAGTAGCTCCAGTATATGCTCGCAATGTACTATTTCCATCTACTATGGCTAAATTTGCTAGTCCATGAGCTTTGCACGATCTCAGAAGTAAGATCGCATCAAATAAAAAACAGATGGAAACTATTTCTGAAAAAGTAAAAAGTATGATTTCATCTTTGTCAGAAAGTGGTCTTTCTATAGAAGTAGAGGCAAATGATCAACACAAATTATATTGAAATATTCACGCCAAAGATATTGCTAAGAAATTATCAGATCAATTTGATTTTGATGTGGCAGAGAGTTGGATAGACATGAAAGATATTGATACTATCTGATCTTATACCATAAACATAGATGGTCCAGCCAAAGGTGATTTCAAGCTAGAAATAGTCCAAAAATAGTAAAAATATATTTGATATATAAAAAATAAGCTGATTTCTGTAGTAGAGATCAGTTTTTTACCAATTATAAAGCAAATATACTTTTATAATAAAAATCTATTGACAAAGAGAGAGAGAGATTGTTATAAACATATTATCTTTCTATATGATTATGATGTAAATTTACTCATTGTCTATAGTAAAGATCTGATCTTTAACATATTAAATTAAATTCAAAAAAAACTAAAAAATTAAAGTTATGGTATTTTCAATTGAGGAAAAGATAAACCAGTACTGCATTAGGCACGATACTCCTAGATCTATAGAACGGATCGAACACTCTGGTAATTCTTTTAATAAGTTTAGATATGATGTTCGTTGTGATAGTTTATGGAGCTCAGTATATGTCGAAAGAACATATTTGGGTAAAATAACTTCTTATGAAGAACTACATAGTACAACTTCTATCCAAGTAAAAGAGATTTTACTAGATAATAAAGAATTACTACAGCGTATCGTAGGTAACCTACAATCGTCTTATCTTCCTATATTAGAGAAGAAGATAAAAGGTGACAAGAGTCTTGTTTCTAAACGATCAAGTAGTATTATGCACACAGCTGGATTAAAGCATCTACAGTATCTCAAACAAGAGGTAGTAAAAGATGTAAAGCGAATTATTGCTCAGTCAGTAAAATCATGGATTGATAACTCGCTCAACTCTGTCATGATAGATAGAGTAAAGGGCGCCTTTGATGTCACTGTTACTACTACTGACATACTTCCAAATATCAATGGATGCATATGTTATGCAGGAAGTAAAGATAAGCGGATATTTGTAATGCAATATGAACCAAAATCTAGATCAGTAAATATTGGCAGCAATCTGGCTAGTATATTTAATGAAAACGGTGGTACTTATAAGCTTGCATTCCCCTGGATTATCTTTGTTGTAGTGATGAAAAAGGATGCTTTTGATGGTCTATACTGTTTTATGAGCAATAAGCGCATAGATAGTATAGATAGTATACTTTATGAGCCTATCTTACCAAATGTCCATATACATAGAGACAAAGAAGATGGTAAATATTGCAAAGTCTGTATTGGATCAGTTAATTTGAGATCAAAAGATATCCATACTCGTGTAGAAGAGGTGATCTCAACATTTTGGTCCAATAGATTTAATAAAGATCTTAGTGATTTTTTTACCAATCATATGAGAAGTAATGGGATTATAAAAAACTTTTCTACTTGGCAAGATAACTCTACATCCAAACCTTTATTTGGACTGCAGATCCCTTTGTTGAAATACTGTACTCTGAGAGAGATTATGTCATTGCTGATACAGTATGACACTAAGGAAACTGAAAAAATAGATAAAAACTTGAAAGATACTTTTTTCAAGAGTGCGTCTATGATTACCGATGATCTTATAGATTATCTTAGTGATATATCTATACCGATTAGTAACAGTAAATTGACCGATGATCTTGATGTAGAATTAAATCACTGGACCGATCAGGTTGATGAAAAATTTACAAGCACAATGTCTACTTTACTTGATGAAACTAATCTTACAGATATTGTATTGCAGGTCCAAGAGATAGTTAACACTGTAATGAGAAGTATCTATGATGATGTCTTACGACAAATTGGAGTTTATTAAAAATTATTAAAAGACAAAAAAATTATTTATTATGTTTGATGTAGTATTATTAAAAAAAGGTGTAGAAGTACCTGACGGTACTTGTTACCTCATTGCAAAAGGTGGGGTATTACTGAAAAAGGGTAATAGTGTCTATGATGCTATTGTACCTGTGAATAACATTGCTTCCTTGGAGCAGATAGAACCATCTGTATCATACAAGTTGCCACCTATTGGTAAGGAAGTATTTTATCAGATTTGGTACTTCTTCAGGGAAGTGTACAAGAAGTATGAGACTGAGGTAAATATATTTCTGTATTTCAATACTGAGACACAGCAATACCATTATGTAGTTCCTAGGCAAGAGGTGTATTCAAACAAGACAAAGTCTTTGGATACAGCAGACCGCATTATGGGTTCAATTTTGGTAGGTACTATACACTCTCACGCCCACATGAGTGCTTTTCATAGTTCTATAGATGATACGGATGAACGATTTTTTGATGGTTTGCATATTACCTTAGGTCAGATGCATCATAAAGATAGTTTTGATGTTTCTGTTAGTATGGTTGTAAATAGTCATAGATTTATTATCGATGACCCTACGACTATTATTGACGGAATCACTCAAAAATGCTTTTCAATTTTTGGTACAAATGATTTGGATGCTGATGCAACAATAGACCCAATATCATCTGATTTGAGCAAAAGTGATCTTGATGACATACCAAAAGATAATAGCCTGGAAGTTGAAGTCAAAAATGAAAGTAAAGATACTGAGGTGAAAGTAGAGGGTCTCCAGCAAGATAAGCAAAAATTTATCATAGTGTATTCTCCTCACAATAGAGACCACAGTCTGGGCTATTCGTTGGAATGCGCTGTATCAAAAGATGACTTGATGCTATGGAATTCTCTATCGTTTAGCGAAAAAAGTAACTACCAGTGGATGTACGACATAAGTACAAACTCTGCAATACTAAAAAAGCTAAGTAGTATGGAAAGAATACGATTGAGTTGGTATGGTGAACTTTGCCGATTTAACAAGGAAGGGTATCACCTTCATTTTGTTGAAAAAGTATATTCACTAGCTCCAAAACCTGTTGCTACCTCTATTGCTATCCCAACCATTGCAAAAAGGACTTACAATTACAGTAGCTATAATAGATACTGGGGTAGTAAGTTGTGGACATTTATTGATAAGTTCTCAGAAGGCTCTACTGGTCAACATTTAATAGATGAAGATATGCAGAAGCTTATTTACAGAGATTTTGTCTCTAGTGCTTACGATTATGCCAAAAGTAAAATCTTTGGAGTAGAAAATGCCGTACCTAATGAGAAGGTTGAGGAAAAATTGTTAAATGAAAAAACTAAAGAAAATGAAGCAGATGAAGAAAAATCTTAAAATTATCGGGCTTGGTGGTATAGGTACTTGTCTATATCCGCAGTTGTATCAATACTTATCTTTTCGACATGAAGAGTGGAGTGTGATGCTTATAGATGGTGATCATTATGAGGAGAAAAACAAAAATAGACAATTCTTTGACTTTTCCAAAAATGGCACTAACAAGGCACAAGCAAACTGTGATTGGTACAAAAAACAGTTTCCATCTCTACAATTCCGATATAAGGATAAGTATATAGATGAGCAAAATGTCATCTGGATACAAGATGGCGATATCGTGATGATGGGAGTGGATAATCACAAAACAAGAAAACTTGTAAGTGACTGGTGCTCTCAGCTATCGGATATCACTCTTATATCTGGCGGTAATGCTCTAACCAATGGTGATGTAATGTTATATACCAGAAAACAATCTAATGATATAACTCCACCATTGACAAACGATTACCATCCAGAAATCAAGTATCCTCAAGATCGCCACCCAAATGAAATTGGATGTGACGAACTCGTCGAGTCAGTACCTCAATTATTGCCAATGAACCTTATTGTATCATCGTGGATGATATGTGCACTTGATACGATACTTGCACTTGGTGATGATATATCTGTAAACAATGTACCTTTTCATATCCAGTATGTGGATATAAGATCTGGTGCAAGTCGCCCTGTAAAAAGGGATTAGTTTTTTGAATTTATTATCTTATTGTTAAAAAATTAAATATTTAAAAAATGAATGAATTATTACAAGGCAACATGATCACAGTGATCAGTGGTGCCAATGAAGAAAGCTATGATCTAAATGACTTAGGAAGAAATTCTACGGTCGATGAAATTAGATCTGTATTATCTGATGTGATGAATATTAATCCAAATGCTAAAATTCGCAGGCGCAACCCTGGTAAAGAAATTTTTGGTGATATGGTCGAAAGAGATTATCGTCCGGTCCCCGGCGATGAAATCGAGTTTGTGATGGAAGCAGGTGACAAAGGATAAGTTTTAGATCGTTAGTTTTTTTACTAATGATCTATCCAACCCCGATATTAACTTGTCGGGGTTTTTACATGCACCAAACAGGATTTAATATCTGTCACTCCTGTATTACAAATCACTCCTTTTCTAGTATCTTGATCTGCAACATACCTTTTTCACCAAGTTTGATAGTACTTACAAATCCTATTTTATTGACCACTCTCCATCGTGGACAATTGTGCCATAAAGATTTTGGGATAGAAGACAATACTCTACCTACCATCCGAGCATTTGTTTGGATATCGTAATATGAAGATAGTTTATCTGCTACTTGCCCATAACTCATAAGCTCGCCATGGGGTATTGATTTTACTATCTCTACGACTTGATCTCTCATAAGTCAGATTATATTTATATTATTAAGATTATTATAATTTTTGTAAATAGCCAATGGTTTTACGGATTATTGAAATTTATCACCTGTTTGAAATAGATATATAACTACCTTTAAGCGGCATGTTTGTACTTTTTATTGGTACCAAGCTTTGCTACTTCATCTTCTATACCAAGTAATCTCTGCAATCATACATGTTCTTGTAGTTTTTGGATTACTTTCTGTTCTATCTGCCTAACTCTCTCTCTTGTTATATCTAAATCAGCGCCAACTTGCTCTAGCGTGTATCTAGGTCAGTCAATGCCATATCTCATACGGATTATTTTGGACTCTCTAGACTCAAGCATATTCAAAAACTTATTTAAATTTTCTTTGATGATGTCTTTCTCTACTACTTGATCTGGCCTTAGAGTATTCATATCTTCGACAAGATCTCATAGAGTACTTTTTCAGTCATCTCATAGATTCATATCCAATGATGTATTGCCAAATATAATCTCTTCAAGTTTCTTAACTTTTTTCAATGGGAATCACATGTTTTTTGCGATCTCATTGGACGTTGGTTCTCTGCCATTGATTTGAAATAACTCTTGATACGATTTGTTATAAGTTGATATCTCATCAAGTAGATGTACAGGTATCCTTACATTTTTACTTAGATCTGCTATGGCTTTGATCAATGATTGTTTGATCCATCGATGGGCATAAGTACTAAACTTGAAATCTTTATCTGGATCAAACTTTTCTATAGCTTTGATAAGTCATACATTGCCTTCTTGTATGAGATCCATAAAAGATAACTTTGATGATATATATCTTTTGGCTATACTTACTACAAGTCTCAAATTAGACTCTATGAGCTTCTTTTTTGCATCTTCATCTCATCTTTTCACCCTTAGGCATAATTCTTTTTCCTCATCAAAAGTGAGTAGTGGTAATTTCCCAAGTTCGTTAAAATATAATTTTATATAATCTTGATACTGTTTGTCATTTGTAGTTCATCAACTCTCATACAATCTTATCTTACCGAGCCTAAGTTTGCTTTCTTCTTGCATCTTCTCTCTTTCTCTTTCTAGCATCTCTTCTATAGTTTCTATCTTTATAGAGAGTTTCTCGGCTAGTTCAAAAAACTTTTCAAGAGTCTTGGACTTAGATTCTATGTCATCTATTTGAAATATCACAGCATCTTCTGAGACATAGCCATTTTCATATCATTCTTTTAGAAGTTGCTGGAGTCACGATGGTAGGTCAAATATCTCATCCAATAATTTATTTCGTATATCTCTTTTATTATTAATTCTCATATTCATTTTTGGACACTAGAAAGTAAAATTGCATACTGAATTATAAAAATATTTATAATTATACTGTCATTGTTTTTAAATTGCAAAAATAAGCTATAAATTTGATTTTATAACTTGACAATTTAAGATATAGACTCAAGATTAACTATATTACAATCTATATCCAATTTAGAAAACTTATTTGATTGTAATTCATTTATTACAAATACATCTTTTATATCATCATAATTATCTCCATCTACAGAGTTAGTATCTTGCACTATGGCAAAGTTTGCCTTAGAGCTTTTTATTACAAAATTTAGCACGTCTGCTTTTCATTCGCATACTATATGCAAGTCATTAAAATCGTATACTCATGGATATTCTATTGTACCTTCTATGGAAACTTGATAGTTCATATCTTTTCCTATGTGGGAGTTCAATATTATAAAATTATCTTGTTGTTCGTTTGCATTATTTTTTGATATGAATAGAAAATGATTATCGAATAAAAATCCTCCATCTTTTTTGGATATTTCCATTGTATTGTTAATATATATTTAAAAATGATAGTATATGATATAAGTTTTATTGATTAGATATACTTTGTCCTGTCGTGTGTTATACTACGATTGATTATATATGCAAAATTCATAGAAATAATTGCATATTTTACATAATATTACCAAAGTAATAATAGGGCTATCGTTATCCCAACTATTAGTAATAGTCATATAAATATATTATTTTTTAATTCCTCTTTTTTTATAGCTTTTTGTGCTATCTCTAGTCTATTTTGTAATTCTAATTTTTGATTTAATATCTCTTGCTTCTCATTTGCATGGTCTGGTAATGCTATCATAGCTCAAATTTTGTTTTCTAATTCTCATATTCTTTTTTGGAGCCCAAATATGAAGTTATTTTTTTCTTCTATCAGAGTATCTTTATCTTTTATCAATCCCATGAAAGTATCGAACTTCTCATCCATCAATTTAGAGATATTATCCGTATTGTATGTTGCTATATCGGTTGTATTTCAACCATAATAGTCTTGTATTATATCTATACTACTTGTCTCTACATTGTTAGTATCTCATTTTAATCATACGACTTCTTGCTGAGAAAGCATAACTTTATTTCATACTTTTTTACTATTTAATTTTCCAGCACTTATATATCTATCAATGGTCCTAGTAGAAACTCATAATAACTGAGATGCTGCCTCTTTGCTTACATTGAATATCATTTGATATGTAGATGGTAAGATATAAATATTTATTGTACTTTATTTAACTCAATTTGTTTTAATCTTGTTTTTAGTTAGAAGATATGCTATAGGTCAAGCCATGAATATACTACTATAACTTCAGGTGATTACTCATACCAACATAGTAAATGCAAAAGATTTTAAATCTCCAGTTCCAAATAGATACATACAGAAAACCACTAGAAATACTGCAAATGCGGTAGTAAGTGATCTTCCCATAGTTTGCCATAGACTATCTTCAAATATATCTTTTATATTTGCATTTTTATTTTTAGATAAGTTTTCTCTTACGCGGTCAAATATGACGATAGTGTCATTTATACTATACGCCATAGTTGTTAGTATTGCGATTATAAATATCACATCTACTTGTGCAGTTTGATCAACTACCATCTTGATGCCATATATACCCATAGGCGATAATATATCAAATAGCATCGTAAATATGGTAATCAGTGCAAGTATCCATGGTTGCACAAACCTTCTTATCTCTTTGAATGCAAATATTATAAACACTGCCATGATTAGTAAACCAGCAACTATACTTCATATTGCTTGATTTTTTATAGTATTTCAGATACTAGGTCATATAATAGCATATTCAGTTAATTTATCAGACGCATTAGATTTGTAATGATCTTGTATTTTTGTTGACATTTCGCTGAGTTTGTTGTCATCTTGTTCCTGTGGCTGTATAAGTACATTTATATGACCATTTGCTTGATTGGCAGAAATATCCAATTTATTTTCTCATTTCAATGCCGTAGATATGTCTTCTTTTACTTGTTCTACTGTTTTTGAGGTAGTTAACTTATACTCTATACCTCATGTAAACTGCTTACTAAGTCTTAAATTAGTGGAAAATAACACTGCACAAGCTATCATCCATAAGACACCTAATGTTATCCAGAGGGTTCCTCTTTTTAGTATATCAAATCTCATTTTATAAATCTTTTTATTTAATATTTTAATATCTATCGATATATGAAGTTATGGAGTAATATAATAATATCATATTTTCATTGATCATGGATGTATGATTATCCAATATACTTACTAAAATCTTACCGAAGACAAAGTATGACAAATCTTTTATTTAAATATTTATACATATAATACAAGATAATTTGTGCGTTATATAGACAATTGTCGTAAAAAAATTTGACAATGTCTGACAATGTGTCATAGTGCAGATAAATTAAAAATTGATATTTAACATATTTTTTTTATTTATTAGTACATCATAAACTAAACCGTTACACTCATATTATCATTTATTACCATGGAATGACTAAGTACGCACCGTCAGAGATAAGAGAACTTTGGAAGAAATTTCGAGAAAATAAATTTCATAAATACCTTACCCCTTGTAGTTTGGTTGCAAATACAGAAAATAAATCTGTACTTTTTAATGTAGCTGGTATGCAACAACTTGTTCCATATTTATTGGGTAAACAGCATCCGCTAGGTAAAAAACTCTACAATATCCAAAAATGTATCCGCACCAATGATATGGAAGATATATGAGATGAGAGACACTGTACTGCATTTGAGATGATGGGCAATCGATCGCTTGGTGATTATTTCAAAAAAGAAGCTCTTACATGGAGTGTAGAATTTCTTGTGAGAGTAATTGGTTTGGATATAAATAAATTATGAGCAACTATATTTGCTGGAGATGAGAAAACTGAAATACCAAGAGATAGTGAAAGTTTTGATATATTGAATTCATTAAACATAACTCATATTAAAGAAATATGATTTGATGAAGACGGCGAATCTGACAATTTCTGGACACCTTGACCTATATGACCTTGTGGTCCTTGTGTAGAGTTTTATTATGATAGATGAGATAGTTATGGTTTGGATGATCGAGATATGTGAATCAATGATCGTTATACAGAAATTTGGAATAATGTCTTGATGAGTTATTATAGAGATTGAAGTGGTCAAATTAAATCGCTTCCTCAAACTAATGTAGATACTGGCATGTGATTTGAGAGATTAAATATGATCGTCTCTTGAAGTGAGACTATATTTGAGACACAGATCTTCACACCATATATAGACCTAATATCTTCATATGCTCAAAGATGATATAATGACGCTAAACAATCTTACAGGATCATACTAGATCATATGAGATCGGCGGTATTTTTATCGTGAGATGGAGTATTACCAAGCAACGAATGAAGGTGATATGTCCTTAGGAGGATAATAAGAAGGATGTATCACAACGCTAACAAAATCGGTATAAATTACATGCAGTGGACAACTATGCTAGAGAAATATATCGAACAACTTTGTGATGAATATAACAGATACTACGATGGACTTGATGATGATATGAAGATAGTCTGAATCATAGAAAAAGAGTGTATATTGTTTGAAAATACTATAAATAATGGTGTATCTGAATTTGAAAAATTGTACACATCAAACAAACTGGATAATAAAAATATTTTTAAGTTATTTGACACTTATTGACTTCCTTGGGATATTATATCTGACTTAGCCAAAGAGAGGTGAGTTAGTTTGGATAAAAATGCATTTGAATTAGAACTTGAAAAAATAAAAGAGTTGAGTAAGAAAAATACATGATTTGTAAAAAATACCGAACGACCAAAATACATCTCTTGAGTACCAGAAACTAAATTTATATGATACGATCATATGGATATCACAAATGCTAGACTTTTGAAAGATTTTGAAACAGAGACATGACAGAGAGTGCTCATATTTGATCAGACGCCGTTTTATGCTACTTGATGATGACAAGTATGAGATAGTGGAAGTATTGTGCTAGATAGTTGAGAAGAATTAAATATAAAAGAGACTATAAAATATGCTTGAGTTTATCTACATCTTGTATGATAGATATTGTATCAATTATATCCAATCTTACTTTATTAGAATATCTTCATTTTGATCAAGAGAACTAATTAAAATAATTATAAAATTACCAAAATTTACATGGCTACAAAAAAACAACCGGAGAAGAAAAAAGATATAAATATATCTGATGGTAAAAAATTGGTGATAGTAGAGTCACCTGGTAAAGTAAAAACTATAAGTAAATACCTGTGATCAGACTATCAGGTCAAAGCATCTGTGTGACACATTGCCGATCTAGTTGATAAAAATATGGATAAGTTAGTATCCAAGTGATTTGAACCAGACTATGAAATTTCCCCCACTAAGAAAAAGGTTGTCACGGAGTTAAAAAAACTTGTAAAAACTAGTGATCAAGTGATACTTGCAACTGATGAAGATCGTGAGTGAGAAGCTATAGCGTATCATTTGGCTAATTTTTTAAAATTGGATATAGATAGTACCCCGAGGATAGCATTCAATGAGATTACAAAACCAGCTATACTTGATGCTATAAAGCATCCTAGATCTATAAACTTGGATCTAGTACATGCTCAGAAGTCTAGGGCTGTCCTTGATAAATTAGTGTGATTTTCTATATCTCCTGTCCTACGAAGAAAAATTAAATCATGATTATCAGCAGGTAGAGTTCAGTCTGTAGCTGTCAAACTTATCATAGAAAAAGAAAGAGAAATACAAGCTCATGTCCCGATAGAGTACCGACAACTCCAAGCCGAGTGCGTGTATGAAGACAATAAAGGCAAATCACATCCTATCACTATATTTTTAAAGAAAATTGATGATACCAAGAAAAGGAAATGATCCAAGGAAGGTACCAATACAGCTGATAGTAATGATACAAATTTAAATGATAGTGAAGACAATAAAAATAAAGACGAATTAGTTGGGAGTAGATTTACAAAAGAACAGATGAATGAGGTACTGGATAAATTATGACTTGGTAAATCAGATTATAAAATATCTACAGATAAAAAAACTTGAAATGAAGTACTCATATCCAAAAAGACAATCAAATTTGAGCTTATAGATATAATTACAAAATCATCCAAGAGAACTCCGCCAGCTCCATTTATCACATCTACACTCCAATCTACTTGATCAAGAGCTTTCTGATGGACAGTGAAAAATGTAATGTCCGTAGCACAAAAACTATACGAGGCATGACTGATAACTTATATGAGAACTGATAGTACCTCACTATCATGAACAGCGATAAATCAATGTAAAGAATTAATCGTCTCAAAATTTGGTAGTAAGTATCATACGCCCAGACAGTATAAACCTAAGTCTAAAAATGCACAAGAAGCACATGAAGCAGTAAGACCTACTGATATATCAGTGGAAGCCAATCAGATCAAATGAACTGACCAGGAGAAGAAATTATACGACTTGATATGGAAAAGGACATTGTCCAGTCAGATGTCTGATGCTACTTTCACAAATACTACATATGTATTTACACCTATTATAAAGTAGATTTGCTATTTTTTTTATATTGAGTATAATTGTAGTATATTTGATTGTATTTTCTTGATAACAATCATGATATGAAGATAGTCAGACTACTTTTGTGAAATTACTTGTCTAATGCCTTTTACAACATACTATTATCAATAAGATACTTTTGTTATATATGACTTCAACATAACTTTAATTAATATTTAACCATTTGCACGATTATCATAATACATGACAAATGAAAATCCGATAGTTAAGATAGAGATATGAGATATCATATCAGCCCCACCACCAAGTAAGACCGAAAGTCAATTGGTAGAGTTTTTTATGTGATGAATTCAAGAGTTAAAAAAAACTGATACCATAAAAGGTATATTTGGAAGTAAAGTCGATACAAAAAATATGATAACCAAAGCGCTCTCAGATAAAGAAGATAAGCTGATAGCAACTACCTGAGATATGGATATATGATCGTATAATTAATTTTTATATTTTATAACCCTGTCCAGAAATATTTCTTACTATACCAAATAACTACAAATCTTTCATCACTTCTAGCCTGATCTGTCACTCTATCTTTTCCAATTCCATACTTAGAGACTCCAATTCGTATTCTCATACAGCTGATCATGATGCATTTAGTTCATCAAGTTTTTCTTGTAGTTTCAATTTATTTTCTTGCAGTATATTTATAGGATCTGTATTTCAAACTATACTATAATCCGTCATAATCTGTATCTGATTATTTTCAACTTTACAAAATCATCATCATATACTAACCATACCTATATTATCTTTTATAAAAAGACTCTCGCTATCTGTATCAGACTTTTTATGTCTTTCCATCTTCAACAGTCCTGGCTTGAGTACAGTGAGAAGACTATTGTGATTTGGTAGTATGGTAATCTGTCAGGAAGTAGACTCCATAGTGACTTTATCTACACTTCACTCAAAAACTATACCATCCAATGAAGTTACTTTTAGGTGCATCGTATTATATTTATATTTTTAATTTTATTATCTACTATTTTATCTGATTATATCTCTATATTTGGAGCACCACATTTGTAGCAGTACATATAATTAAATGGGTATTTATCACCGCAATTTTTACAAGTGATCTTAAGCTTATGACCACAAAATACGCAGTTTTCATACTCTGTAAGATTTGTCCTATAACAGTGACTGCATACGATAGTCTGCAAATCCAATCACTCAAATCATATATGTCTATCGTGTTTGTAGTTTATAGGTCTGATCAGGAAGTATAACGGGAGTCACACCACTCGTGTAAATGCTACGATCATCAAGACTGATAGGAACTGTAATCATACATTGTCTGTCCTATTTACGATATCTTTCAATACCCATAGTCATGCATAGACCCATATAGCTATGAATAAAACTGCGATGCTGTATGTTAGCACTTCACTTCATGTACTATTGTTTATGTAGTCTGTTATGTTTGATAGTCGTTGCTCCATTGTGTCTTATGGTTTCTTATAATTATAAAGATGATATTAAGATAGTTTGATTTATTATAAAATCATCACATATTTCAAGAGTAAAATATTTATGACAGAAAGTTATCATCTCATTAAAAATACTTTTTTTCATTATCTAATGATTATAATATAGAAATAAATATTTATAACTTTATGTCACTGTCGACATTATAAATAGGTGGATTATATTTTCAACATATATTTAATTCTATTTATGAGATCTGATTTTGAGATATTAATACCCAGCCCAGTATGGCTTATTATTATATTTTATAGCCCAATTTGACAATAGGTCATCTATTATTGATCGTTTATTTATTAGTTTTTTTGATGAGCTATGTCTAGATGTCGTGTCTATATAGACATCCTGTCAACTGATAACTAATAGTTATCACAAAATTACAAAAATAGATTGCAATAATGACAAGTTTTTTTACTATCATTGTCAAATAAGTTATTAACTTATGGTTTACAAAAGTCAGACTATGTTGTATATTTACTTTATTGGTATTTTGTACTAGTCAGACACAATTAATAATTGATAATCAAGATCTCATTATCGTGACTGACGTTGTCATAGCTTGTATTTCACTATTGGTATATATACAATTGATATATAACTCAGAAATACTGACTTGATGTCCAAGGTGTCGATGACATATACATTTTATGTAGACCCCCGTACGATATCAATACTATTGTCTATATAGAGTGGTTGATTAATTATATTAGTCTATGTCAATTATGAATTTAAAATAACTACGATAAAATAACTTTGTGATTATTTACTTATTTACATAAAACTTGTGTTATACAGATGCAAAAAATTAAAGTAGCAGTTGATCTTTGAAATGGTTATCTAAAGGGTATAGTATTTTGATTTGAAGATAATAAGACTGTAGTTTTGGCTAAAGATCTCCAGAAAGCCAGATGAATTAAAAAGTGAAAAATAGTTGATCAATTAGAATTATCAGAGTCGTTCTGACAAATGATTAAAAATTTCAATAATAAATTAGGTGGTGATTACGTAGATGACATAGTATTGGGCATAAGTCATCCAGAGATGATTATGTCAAGATATGCAGAAAATCAGAGGATTATGTCAGATAAGATATGACATGACGATGTTGCTAATCTTTTGAAAGTAGTTTCGAACCTTGCAGATAAGAACAACTATGAGATTCTAAAAGTAAATCCAGTTTATCGACTTATAGATGATGAGTTCAAGACAAATGAACCTATCGGTATGCAATGAAAAAAACTTGAACTAGTTGTAGATGTATTTTATATTCCTAGATCGTTTTATCAAGGTATAGTTGATCTAGCAAATCACCTCCAACTTAATATACTTGATATAGTACCAAATATATTATGAGCAAGCGAACTAACACTCGATTACGACTTTAGAGATTTGTGAACTTTACTTATAGATATTTGAAATAATCAGACAAGTTATGCGATTTATGAAGATGGGTATCCAAAATATTATGGTATTGTTCCGATATGATGAGAAAATGTCACCAAAGATATATCTATTGGTATGCAAATTGATATAAAAACTGCAGAAAACTTGAAAATAGACTATGCAACCATAACCAATCAAGAAGCTACATGAGAAGACCAACTTGATATCAAATTTTTAGAAGAGATAATAAGTGCTAGGTATTTAGAAATATTTGAAAAAATAAACAATACACTTGAACGATTGGGTAAAGATGGTAGACTACCTTGATGAGTATTGCTTATGTGATGAGGAGCTAAGATGAAATGAATTGATATATTGTCCAAAGATGTATTCCAGTTGTCCACATCTTTTGCAAAAAATAAAGTACTTCCGCTGTGAGAATTTTGAAACAATCTTCAATTCTTAAATAATATATGAGTATATTATTTCCAAGAAAAGTTTGGAAATGTCGGTAGATGATTTAAACTTAATATTAGTTTTTGACAGGTTGGTAAGATATGGAAATTCTTGAGAGAAGCATTCTTCTAATTATAATGATTTGAACTAGAAGTCCATAACTACATATACTAGATTTAATTATTAAAATTAAATAATAAAATGAATTGATTAAATTTGCCAGAGGAAGACGAAAATACAACATATTATGGTATAGATCGAGATCATAGACAACAGTTAGCGTCTGATATATGAGCTATATTTGAAGGACTTGAATGACATGAAGATACACCTAAGCAGATACAAAAAAATAAAACTAAATGAGATAGGATTGATGTAGAACGATTGGGATATAGAGATGATATGTAGTTTATCTTCATATGTTCCAAATGATAATAAATACTGACTATTTAATAATATAATGGATAAGTATGACATCAGAAGTAGATAATAATAGAGGAAAATACGATACCGAAAAATCAAAAAATGTTTTTTGAACTCGTATAAGTACAAATATAATTAGATTATTCCAATCTATAAAGTGAACGATTGATGTTTATAAAAATAAAATAAAAGAATTTTTACAAGAAGATGGTGTTGAAGATGAAGTGACTTTATCTGATGGAAGTATCGTATTTATAAGATATCTAATGGATGACGACAGGGCAATAGATGGGAAATATAGAGCATTGATAATCCGTTGATTTGATAAAGAAAGCACTATCATAGAACATGTATCTACAATTGAAAGTATATGTAAAAATGACCCAAAATTTACCGATAAATATGTCTTAGTAATTAATAATGATCGAGAAACTGAAGAAGAAGCGATACGTAGTAATTATGCTGAATAAAATAGAAATATTTGTAGTCGTACATGATTTAGTATAATACTCTTTGGCACGAGACAATAGTCATATATAAATAAATCTATAACTTTAGATATTCAAAATAAATTGATATATAAAACATAAAATTATTTATTTAAATTATAATAAAAAATAACAAGATGGTTTTACAAGACTTTATGCCAGAATTTACACCAGCATGAGCTAGGATAAAAGTATTTGGGATATGATGAGCATGATCCAATACGATAAAAAGGATGGTACTAGATAAGATGGAGTGAGTAGATTTTGTTGCGGTCAATACTGACGCACAAGCTCTTGCAAATAACCCGGCTCCTATAAAGATAAATATTTGAC
Source organism: Candidatus Absconditabacterales bacterium (assembly GCA_039809405.1). Classification (GTDB taxonomy): domain Bacteria; phylum Patescibacteriota; class Gracilibacteria; order Absconditabacterales; family Absconditicoccaceae; genus JBDHUX01. Next base: position 2,640 of record JBDHUX010000003.1, on the reverse strand, counting down.
TAAATTTGACCAGATGACTTGGAGCATGAGCCAATCCCGAAGTATGAAGAAAGGCTGCAGAAGAATCTTTTGATGAGATAAAAAAATATCTAGTGGATACTGATATGATATTTGTAACAGCTGGTATGGGATGAGGTACATGAACTGGTGCGGCTCCGATCATAGCACAGCTTGCTAGAGAGATGGGTATACTTACAGTATGAGTTGTAACTAAACCATTTTCGTTTGAAGGTAAAACTAGGTTTCAAAACGCTGCTGAAGGCATAGAGAAGATGAAATGAGCTGTGGACACATTACTTATTATACCAAATGATAAGATATTTAATATAGTAGATAAGAAAACTACTTTTGATCAAGCATTTCTTATGGTAGATAAGATATTGAGATTATGAGTACAAGGTATAACTGATCTTATAGTAAATCCTGGTGAAATCAATATTGACTTTGCTGACTTAAGGAGGATACTTGCAAATAGTGGTAATGCGCTACTTGGTATAGGATATGGCGAAGGTGAAAATAGAGCAGTAGAGGCAGCGAGAAGAGCTATAGAAAATCCACTTATGGAAAATAGACTTACTTGAGCAAAGAACATAATATTTGCTGTGACTGGTAGCCATAGTGTGACACCTATAGAAGTACAAGAAGCATCTAGGGTCATAGAAGAGATAGCAGATCCAGATGTGAACCTTATATGGGGTATGACACTTGACGAGAATTATAATGATGATGAGATAAAGATAACAGTTATAGCTACATGATTCCAATGAGAACTTTATGAAGAACCAAAAAAATCTACAATTAGAGATTGGACAGGCAAAAGAATGCCTTCTGGTGGTGAAGACTTTGCTACTAGGATATTGAGAGATAAAACTCCTGGCGGTATTAAACCAGATAAGGAATATATAAATAATATAGGAAACGATAGTTCTTCTTATGGTAGAGGTTTTAATAATACAATGATTGGCAACAACCAAAGTAATGATCAATTTGCAAATAATACTCCCCCTACGGACGATGACGAAGATCTAGATGTACCAGCATTTGCAAGAAGAAAAGTATCATAATTATGGATTATTTTTGATTATTTATAATAATCTGATAGTGCCTTTTACTAGCGATAGTAGAAGGTTTTTTTTATTTATGATGATTTATAATTTTTTCTTGTAAAATTTGTAGAACTAAATAATATCGTATTATCTTCATATCATTATTTACCACTAAAAAACTATAAAATGTGCGGTATAATCGGTTATAAAGGTGATAAAGATGTACAAAATATTTTGTTAAATGGCTTGGAGAGGTTGGAATACCGCTGATACGACTCGGCTGGCATAGCTGTAATTGATAAGCAAAATAACACTCACCTATGGAAAAGAGTTGGCAAGGTTTCTGCCCTTACGCAAGCTGTAATGGATGATAAAATTGATAATGCGGTACTCGGTATATGACATACAAGACGGGCGACTCATGGTGGTGTGACACAAGATAACTGTCATCCTCATACGAGTAATGATGGCAACTGGATCATAGTACACAATGGCATTATAGAAAACTACCTCAAACTTAAACAATGACTTATAGATGATGGGTTTACTTTTTACTCACAAACAGATACTGAAGTTATAGCCAATTTACTGGAAGCAAATCGAGACGGTGATTTTCTTTCTACTGTACAAAAAACTACCAAACAACTTGTATGAGCATATGCATTACTTATTATAAATAAACAGTTACTAGGTCAGATAATCTGAGTAAAACTTGGCAGTCCTCTTATACTTTGAACCAATGCAAACCATGATATTTATTTCTCTTCTGATGCTCAAGCATTGGCTTGATATGCAACAGAGTTAGTTTACCTAGAGGACGGAGATATTATAAAAGTAGATGAAGATAAGCGGACTATATATGCAGGTAGTAGACCTATACAAAGACCACTTGAAGAGCTTGATCAAGAGGCACTTATGTCATCTAAGTGAGATCGTAAATTTTTTATGCAAAAAGAGATACGAGAACAGCCAAATGTAATCAAAAGAATTTGTCTATGAAGAGTGAGTTTCCAAGATATGAATTTGATGGCTGATGCTTTTCATGGTATGCAAAAAGAACATTACAATAAGATCAACATAGTAGCTTGTGGCACTTCTTACAATAGTGGATCACTGTGAGCTATATGGCTTGAAGATTTTACCAATATAGATGTCAAATCGTATATTGCTAGTGAGTATGAAAATAAATCAATTAACCTTGCAGATGATATACTACATATATTCATATCTCAATCATGAGAGACGGCCGATAGTATAGCATGTTTGAGACAAATAAAGGATAGAGGAGGTAAGACTTTTGGTGTAGTAAATGTGGTAGGTTCTAGTATAGCTCGTTTGACAGATAGCGGGCTGTTTACAAGGGCAGGGACTGAGATAGGTGTTGCTTCTACCAAAGCATTTGTGGCTCAGTCGATTTGTATGTTATTATTGTCACTATTTTTAGGTAAAAGGAGGGGTATGAAAATATCTAGATATAACTATATCATCAAGTGTTTACAAAATTTACCGAATCAGATAGATCAGATACTATCACAGTCAGACTTTATCTGTAATATTGCCGATAAGTTAAAAGACTATCGTTCTATGTTTTTCT
>JBDHUX010000002.1:0-29080 GCA_039809405.1 Candidatus Absconditabacterales bacterium | reverse complement strand
ATAATAATAGATATAAAGGATATAAATTACCCTATATAATAATTATTGTCATGCACACAACCTGTTATTATTTTACAAATAAGAGATATAACCCAAATAAAAAATAGCCTCCTATAAGATAAACAAAGGAGGCTAAAATACAAGATCTAAAAGACCCGTAACTTTATAGTAAATATATTACAAAGTAAGTCAAATAATAGTTGTCATACCAATTACACCTCTATAATCTCGACTTTTTTACTGTAACTTCACTTGCTTTCTACTATGTCAGATACACTATTTCACAGCTTCTTGGGACTAAATATACCAAACAAAGTCAAGAAAAATGACACAACTGCATAGAGTATTGATACATCTCTACTTCGCGCAGATTGACTATCCACTAGGAAATAAAATAAATAAAGGATCAGTAGCAAATTATATATAGAAAGTTTTAATTTTTTTCTTGGAGTAGATATATACATTAAAACCAGATCTAGCAGAAATAAGACAACGACTCATATAAAGATATATAAACTATAAGGACTCTTTATATTTTCTTGATCAAAGGTAGTCATAAAGTTGCCACCAAAATAGTTATATCATATATAAACTATCACGCCCAGTCACACAACTATCCAAGCGTATTTGATAATTTTTCTCATAATGATTAGTATTTTAATGATATAAATGATAATCAAATTTTCAGGAACTAGGATTCGAACCTAGGACCTTCTGATTCAGAGTCAGACGTTCTACCAACTGAACTATTCCTGATTGTGATATAAACACAGTATAGACAAATGTCTATATGAAAATAATCAGATCATCTTCTTATAAATCATTATCTACAGTAAACAAATGTCAATGAGGAGACTCGAACTCCTACAGCCATACAGCCACTACCACCTCAAGGTAGCGTGTCTACCAATTCCACCACACTGACAAAGCAAAATACTAAATTATATTACTTAAATACAAACATATGCAGAGCTTTCAAAATAATCATCTTGTATAAAATTGCAAATGAAAGTTGATTTTTGTGAGATTATAATTAGAAATATGGTAATGAAAAAGATGGATATATTGGAATTTGAGATAAGATATCGCAGTTATCAGGGTATCAGTAAAAAGTTTGATCTATGACGATCAGAGCAAGAGATTTTGGAATTATGTAAAGTGACAGGTGAATGAGTGCTAGAAAAAAAAATAAATGAAACAGATCCAGATGCACTCAAAGAATTGACTATTTTGACATATACAGAGCACAAAAAACAAATCATATCATCTTCATATAACAAAATAGTCACAAAAACATCTGATGCAGAGTTTTCGCTTGGGATGTATATAGAGAGAGCTGAGTACGAGTTGAAAGTCATCAAAGAGATGGGCTTTAACTCATATCTTCTAGTTGTACAAGATTTTATAAACTGGAGTAAAAATAATGGCGTGCCAGTATGACCAGGTAGATGATCCGCTGCTGGATCATTAGTTTGTTGGTTGATAGGTATAACTGATGTAAATCCTATCAAGTTCGGTTTAATATTTGAGAGATTTTTAAATCCTGCAAGGGTAGATATGCCAGATATTGATACCGACTTTGATGACGAGCAAAGGGACAGAGTCTTTGAATATGTAAGGAACCGTTATGGGCAAGAGTATGTAGCTAAGATAGGAACATTTATGAATATGTCAGCCAAGGCAGCCTTCAAGGATGTTGCGAGAGTTTTCGGTATGTCATTTGACCAGTCAAACAGGATAGCAAATTTGTTTACCATACAAAATGATGACAGAAGTATCAACTTTCAAAGATGTCGGGAAGAGATAGAAGAGTTAAAAAGTATGTTAGAAAACGACCCCCACATGCAGAAGATAGTAGAGATTACAACTAAGTTAATATGAACCTATAGACAGACTGGTATACATGCTTGTGGTATACTAATATCACCCGATCTGCTGACAGACCACACACCACTACAGATAGCTCCAAATGCTATTTATAAAACGAATGAACGATATGTCAGCCAGTATGATAATAAAGTTGCTAAGATAGAAGATAATATATGACTTATAAAAATGGACTTCTTAGGACTTTCAAATTTGAGTATAATCAGGCATACTATTAAGATCATCATAGCAAGATATAAGGCAAAATGAGAGACTGTACCAGAAGTGTTTGAAGATTATCTTACAAACAGTAAATTCGAGCCAGATCTACAAGATCCAAGAGTATACGAAAATATATTTCAAAAATGAAATACAACAGGTATATTTCAGTTTGAATCTGATGGTATGAAAAGATTTCTTATACCACTAAAGCCAGATAGCATAGATGATATTGCTGCAATGAATGCGCTTTATAGACCATGACCTATAGAGTTTATACCATCTTTTATAAACCGTAAACATGGTAAAGAAACAATAGAGTACATGCTTCCAGAACTTAGAAATATAATAGTAAAAAAGTATAACAAGCAGATAGCAGACAACGAGCAGAAAAAATTAGAAGAAGATCTAAAGCCAATATTAGAAGTAACATATTGAGTTGCAGTGTTTCAAGAACAGCTGATGAATATGTCACAAAGTATTGCATGATTTAGCCTTGCACAAGCAGATGAGCTAAGAAAGGCGGTATGAAAAAAGATAGTGGAAAGAGTAAAAAAGATAAAGTGAGAGTTTGTCGATAAAGCAGTATCTTATAGAGATTATAAACCAGAAACAGCAAATTGGATTTTTGAAAAAATGATCGAACCAGCGGCATTGTACTCTTTCAATAAATCTCACTCTGTAGCATATTGACTTGTAGCTTACCAAACAGCTTATCTCAAATATTATTATCCAGTAGAATTTCATGCAGCCTTACTAAGAGCAAATGAAGCAAATACAGATGAGCTGAGCAAGTTTATAAATGAGATAAAGTTACAGTGATTAGAGATATTGCCACCAGATATAAACAAATCTTATAATCATGTGGCGGCAGTGGATAATCATATAATTCTTGGATTTTTAAGTATAAAGTGAGTATGAGGAGAAGTGTGAGAAACAATAGAAAATATAAGAATAAACTGATGAAACTATAGAGATCTAGGTGATTTTCTGACAAGATGTAAATCCGTTATAAATAAAAAATCATTGGAATGACTCACGAAGTCGTGAGCATTGGATCAGTTTAATGATAGATGAGTTATACTAGATAATATAGATATGCTGTTAGAGTGGAGTAAGAACAGCGATCAAGTATGATGATGAGGACTTTTCTGATGAGGATTTGTGGCTAATGAGTTAAATCTTAAATCAGATAGAATTACATCAAAGATGGACAAAATAAAGATGGAGTACGAAGTTTTCAAAACATTTGTGTCCGCACACCCATTCGATGGGATGTTTAGCTGGATAAAAAGTAAAGGTTATAACCTAGTCATGCAAATAAAAGCTTATGATCCAGAAAAGCATGGCGGAGAAGATTTTGGTCAATTTTGATTGATTGGTATGATAAGTAAGATACAGAGGGCCAGAAAAAAGGGCTATTTTATCAAAGTAGAAGACATATCAGACTATATTGAATTCTTCGTGAAAGACCTTCTAGATTTAAAACAGTTTGACATTATATCTATAGATGGCTATAAGTGAAAATGAACACCAAGATTAAAGAAGATAATAAAAATAGAGTATGACAGATTAAAAAGTATAGTGGATAGTTCATGAAAATGAGATAATAAAAATGTATTTGAGGTAAAAGTAAATAAATTAGGTATCAAGACGGCCATACCAAATGAGTCAAAAAAAATCATAGATAATAAAGATCGAAATGACGAGGACAATCTTTGACTTGAAGATGGTGAATTGATTAATAGTATTAGTATGTCTGAGATAGAGACAGATAAAATTTTGGATAAGTTTAATGCTGATAATGAAGATCTATTAGAGGCTCCAAATACAGTTGAAAACGATTTCATAGAGTCTAAATGAGATGGGAGAAATACGAAGATATCTGAAAATAAAATCTCACCAAAGTCAGATAGATTTGACATCCCATCTGACATGAAATTGATACAAGAAATACAGCAGATAGTAAAAAATAACCCTTGAAACTGCCAAATATCTATATGAAATATGAAAGTAAATTTAAGCAAGGAGTGAGTAAAAAATATCATAGATGCATTGTGATAATGATAAATAAATTATATCATTTTTATGTGCCAGTGACTAATATATTAGTAGCAAAAAAAAATCAATAAATCATGAAATTTAATAAATAACTATATAAAAAATTTTATCTTGTTCAGCGAATCATGGACAATATAACTCAGTGAGTAATATGATGAGCCATATACACACTTATCGCATGAAAACATAAAACTAAAAGTATGATCTTGTGAGGTATAATAGCCAACCTACCCGATCTCGATATGATTATAAATAGATGAATTTATAGTCACCCGCTAGAACAATTTTTTTTTCATAGAGGGATCTCACATAGTTTGGTTATAGCTGTATTGATATGAATTGCAGTCTGATTTGGACTACGATATAAGAACAAATGAGATATACCACTCTGGAGGTATATAGCTGGGATATTTTGTAGTATAGTTTTCTGACATCTTATAGTAGATGGGTTCACAAGTTATGGTGTAAGATATTTCTTGCCACGAAGTGATAAGTTTTATAGTCGAGATAATATGCCTACTATAGATCTATCACTCTTAGTCACGCTGGTATTTTTATTTGCGGTATTTGTAGTAGTGAAGTATAAAAAATATATAAGCCTAGCTATTATAGCTATATCAATGCTCCGATTTAGTGCAAGTTTTATAATCAAAGATATAATTAACGACAATTGTAATTCTAACTTTACAAGGTATGGACTTGATTACTGAACTACCAAAATAAAAAAGTTTGGTAGCTTCCCAAAGTTCGGTAGATTACTTAACTGGAGATGTATATACATAACAGAGGATAAGATATATATGTCAGATCATAATATATTTAAAAAAAATGATATAATCTGGACTCAAACTGCGAGTTACAATGCTTGATCACAAGAAGATATAATGTCAAAACTATACAATATGGCCTGAAGTACGAATGTAGGCAAACTAGAACTTATACTATCGTGGAATAGGGGATATTTTTATATAAGTCAACTCTGAGATCAAAGATATCTCATACAGAATATTATTTTTGACAATATAGGATCACAAGAGGGTTGGAGCATAGACGTATCAAGTAGTAAACGGATATTTAGGAATATAAATAATAAAAATATTTGGGGTATAATCAAAGCGGTATCTAAAGATATTAAAAACAATATCCTAAGAACTAATTTAGGCACATAAGGCAAATATTAGGATAAAAACAAAATATTGAAAAATAATAGTAATTTATTATCATCTCATGATGGTAATATGAATATAATTATCTTTTATACTAATTTTGTGTCAATGGACTTAATAAGTTATAAAAGTAATTATTGTAATTAATGTGTTTTTTATCTATTAAATAATAACTTTTAATGACTACTGTATTGTTGATAATAATGCTACTATCATGAGTGGTATTATCTTTGTGCATACTATTAATGAATCCAAAATGATGATTAGGATTTGGTATAGGGTGAATAACTAGTTGAAATGAATACTGAACTTCCAAAACTGTTGAGTCCAAATTAAAATCAATAGTTACAGTAGCTGGTATTATTTTTGTGATATCTGCAATATTTTATCCTTATACAAAACCCACTAATGAAACCAAAATAAACTGATTGTTAAATGGTGGTGCAGATACAAGTTCATGAGCTGAGAACGCCATAGACAATCTTAACTTAAATAATAATATAACTAATACGATACAATGAGAAACAACTCAGTGAAGTGGGATAGATACAGATCTAAATTAGCTTAATCATGGAATCTGTAAGATATTTAGATCAAATTGTAATTTTATCATTAAATATCTTCAAAGATACGATATACCCGAAAGAATTATAATGATTACTCAATTCAAAAAGTGATTGATACAAAAATATATAACTGATCAAGAGATACTTTATGTACTAAAGCAGTCTTTTGGAGGTTATTTTTTTATGTTCTTAAAAAACATGTTGTTTGTGTTACTGATGTATTGACTATATAGGGTACTTGGTAGTTATATAGATAGTGAAATAAATCTATTTTTTGGAGCTATACTCATAGGTATATATGCTAAGTTTGTGTATGATTTTATAGATATTTATATGGATACAATTGTTTTGACTAGCAGAGGTATCCATATCATAAGCATAACATGATTTATGAAGTTTAAGGTAGATTTCTTTGAACGAAAGTGACTAGAGAGCATAACATACACTAAAAATGGTATGTGGGATATATTATTTAATCAAGGAGATGTGTTACTAACACTAAGTCAATGAAATGATTTTATAATAGAAAATATAGCCCAACCAAAAAGACAAATAGGTATATTAAATAAAATAAAACACGAGGAATCAATAAAGATAATAGAGTTTGAATCACAAGAGCTTATGTGAAATGAGGACAAATTTAATATATTGGTAGAGACTCTTGGAGATGTGATATGAGATTATATGAAATCTTGAAAATCATTATAAAATAAAGATAATCTGATTATCCTATAATACACGGATAGAAATTATAGATCAATAATTATCAATATGGCTAGGAAAAGCGTTAATAAATGGATTATATGACTTATTATATGAACCACTGTGACTGGAGTCGCATGAGGTCTGGCAAGTACTAAAAAATGAAAAGAAGTAGTAAAAAAAACAAAAAATAATATGTTAGATAAACTTTCTTGAGCACTAGATTTCATGTCAGATGGATTAAAACAAATGAGGAAAGATCTGTGAGAGAAAGAAGACAAAAATAGTCAGTAATATAGTTACCTAGTCAATACAATAGTTATATAAATTTATATATGTACAATCATATTTGGCATAAAAATATATAGTACCAAAAATACATTGCATTTGAGAATTAAATAATGTATTTAATCAGCATATGCCCACGATAAAAGAAACTATTTAGAAAACAATCTATAATATTATGTCTAATGTTAACTACTTCCTGCTAGGTGTTGTATGAGTTATAAGCATATTTGCTATAGCAGTATGAGCAGAAAAGATGTTAAAGATAGTAGTATGAAATTATATATTAACAACTATATGTCTTACTTTAAGTAGTGTTATAGACTCTATCTCTTCTAGTCTATGATACGATCTAAATACAAATTATCAGAATCTAAGAAACTTTATTATAAACTGAAAAACAGGAATCATACTCGTAATATACCTTATACTTCTAGTCATATTATTAAATAAGTCAAAGATAAGTTTTGATGTGCACAATATGAGTATCCCAAAATTTCCACTAACTATATTATTGATTGTAATGAGTACTATAAGTATATTATTTACCCTTGCTATAGCTATCTGGTGAACTAGCATCATGAATGTAGATGAAGTCGGATTCATTGCAAATTTCTTTAGCAACTATCCTATAGTTTATCAGATTGTGAACTATATACCTGGGATTATAATGATACACTGACTTTTGACACTATTTATAATTAGCGATACCATTAATAATATAGATTAGAAGATAATCATAGCATTATACACTGATATCAATGTCAATAAATAATGCTGAGACAGATTGAAGTAAAAAGTAAACACTTGACAAACAATATGGTCTTGATTATAATAGATATAATATAATAAGGTATGGAATTGTGAATTTTCTTATTTATTATCAAAACATAAGAATATAGACAGTCATGGCGATAAAAAATAAAAAGACAAAACTAGTACTTTCTACAGACACGCTTAGTGGTTATGGGTTAGATCTGGTTTTTCAGACAGCCAAAAAAATATGATACGATGGTATAGATCTGGCACTACGGAAAAATTTCGATAGCTGGAATATAGACTATGTAAAACAGCTGCAAGATAAGTATAAATTGCCAGTTTATGTAGTACAAGTTTCTAGTAATCCAAACTCTAAAGAGATGGCTACTGCCATTGGCTTGACAAAAGAACTATGATGCGACACAATCTCTATAAATAGTCCTAGTGTATTTAATATGAAGTCATATCATTTCCTTTCAAAGAACCTCCCATTATATCGTAAACAAAATACAAATATTAAGTTTGCAATAATAAATCCCCCAAAAGAAAATCTGTTTCTCTTGCCTATATCAAAATATAGGTTTACAAATATAGTTGATATTGTCAAAGTTCACCACTGTTACTTAGCTCTTGATATATCAAATATTGACGAATCTACAATAGAGGGCGATCTTATGATAAAATTACCAGTACTTATGCCATATATGAGTATAGTTTATCTCTCTGATAAATCTAAAAATTGAGAGTGACACCTTCCCCTATGAGAATGAGAATTAAAACTATATCAAATACTGAAAGAAATAGAACAATCAAAATTTGAAGGTAATTTTTCTATAAAACTTAACTTAAGTAAAAAATATCTGGCCGATCAGAGTAAGGTAGAAGGTGTGTTAAAAAAGTGTAAAGAGTACTATATGGAATATTATAAATAAAAAACAAACTATTATTATATAAATATCTCCTCTGTGATTATCGTCATCTAATGCTATAAGAATATAATAACCTAATCATCGCTCTCAATTATTTTTTTTACATCTTGAAAAACATTTTCTTGGTTGCGACTAGCATCTATTTTAGTAAGCAATCACTTAGATTGGAGGATTTCTATCATAGGTAAGGTATTTTTTATATGCTGATCGAATCTTCTTTTGATAGCTTCAGGTTGATCATCTTCACGATGGAATATCTCAAGTCAGTTTTGTTGCGCATAAAGTAAATCTTGCTCATTACGGATATGATAAACATAGCCATCTTTACGATAAAACTTCCTATTTCAGAGTCTTTTGATGGCCTCATCAAGAGGTAGGTCAAATAGTATAGCGGTCCGATCCATTTTTGCTTTTCGCATCCTATCGATAAACATATACATCTGTCACATAGTCCTGGGAAATCAATCTATGATCATATATTCTCACTTATTGATAATGCTTTGGAATATATCAAATACTGCTGTCACGACACTATCGCTAAGGTATTGTCACTGATCTATAAGTTTGAAATAGTTTCATAGGTAATTATCCATACCCTTTAGTCATCTGAATATATCTCACATTTCAAGGTGCTTATATGCTGGATAATGAGAGAGTATTTGTTTTGCTTGGGTTCACTTACCAGATCACTGTATACCAAATAATATAATATGTTTCATAATAAAGAGTGTTTTATTAGTTTTATAAATAAGTTGCAAGATATAGGTATAATTTAATTTACTTGATATAGATATAATATAATTTTACTTTAAACACTTTAGTTTGAAACCATATCATCAGCTGCCTCTTTGTATATAGTTTCAATATTGTCTGGGCTTTGGTACTTTGGGAAAAGTCGCTCGACTTTTGGTAGTTGAAGATTTATATTATCGGCTACAAATTGGTTGTTTGCAAATAATATATCTATCTGTCTATCTTCATATCAATTCATCCTCAAGATACTTTTAATCTCGTCTGGTGAAGAGATGTAATAATCTCAACTTACTGTTCTCCTATCGCTATCGGTCATCTGTCTTCCGTCTTTGATAGATAATGCAACTTCAAACGACTCTTTATCGGTCTTATTTATGTAGTGATAATTTGTTCAAACCACCATAGGTATATTGTTTTTATCTGATATTTGTTTTATCAAATCGTTGATAGCTCTAATACTAGGTTCTTTATGATAATCTTGTACTGATATCTCCAAATAGATGTCTTTATCAAATATATCTTGAAATAGTTTTATCTGTTCTGATATCTTATCTATTTCTTCGTTATTTTGCAAAAGAGAGTTAAGGTAGCTCTTGAATCATCATAGTATCATGATCACTCACTCACTGTATTCAGCAAGCATTGCAAGGTCTACTGTCGGCATTTTTTTATGCTTATTGGAGGGGTTATTGGTCGTGAGTCATATCGTAGATGCTTTGGTTGTGAGTCTCATTAAGTTTTGATATCATGTGTAATTTTTAGCCAATAGAACAATATATTGGTATGCGGAATTTAATACACTTAGTTGATAGGTATACTGGACCTCTATCCCAACAATCGGTTTGATATCTGCTTTGATACATTTGGTCATAAATTCCATAATTCCGTACATACCATCATAATCTGCAAGTCAAATTGTATCATATCAAAGTTCTTTTGCTTTAGAAATAATAGAAGGCACCTTGCCAATTCATTCAAGGAGACTGTAATGGCTATGTCAATGGAGATGTATATACATTGATTAATATTGTAAATTGTAGTAAATATATGAATATAGTCTGATTGTATTAATTAAGTTGGACCAAGTATAGAATAGCAGGATACTATTGTAAAGTTTTTATATTATTTATCAATTCTTTATTAATATAATAAGTTTTTATCTTCTCAATATAATCCGCAAGTCATGGATATGTTATTTCTAGAAGCGACTGGGTATCTTTATCGGTTTCTATTTGTTTGAAGTTATTTAGATAGTGGTAAGATCTGTTATCTTTGGATTTATAGATGTATCATGATCATATCTTATTATCTAATGTTTCTAAATCTTCATAATATCACAATATAGCAGGATCTTCTGTTACAAAAGGTCGCCAAGTAGATATTTGATTAAATAAGTAGTCATTGAAATTTTTATATAGTAGATATTTATGTTTGTATACTATCGCATCTATTTTTGTCCTGGATATAATAGAGGCAGGTTTTTTAGTAGAGTATTTAGCAGGATTTGATATCTTGCAATACTTTGGTCAATTTCCTTGATCGCACACCGTATAATTATCTTGTATTAATTTTGTACTAGTTATTAGAGAGCTAAATTCTTTATCTGTAGTGATATCATCTCATATAAAACCAATAATAGTATCCAATGATAGTAAGTCCAAAAATTTTTGTCATATTTTGTCTATATCTATGTCTAAATCAGATCAAGATAGTTGCTTATCTTCTAATGATAACAGACTATCTTCTAATGTCATACTTTGTCCATTTTTTGTCACAATTTGTCATTCTTTCACTGATTTGTAACAAAGTTGATCTAATAGTATAGTATTTTTTTTCAGATAGACGCACATACCATTGTTGATAAGTCCTAATCATCAGATAACTGATTTAAATCAAGATCATTCTATCGTTCAGGATAGATTTATGACTTTGGATCATATGTTCAAAATTAAACCATCTAATGGAGTCTTATTTCATGATAAGTTTTGTAGCACAACTTCTTCATACAAACTATCAGATCATACCGGGTTTGGCAATACAGAGTATATAGAAATATAGTTGAATCATGTATAGTGATATTGTTCATCAGAATTTATCTGTAAAAATCCAGAATTATAAAATCCACTACAAAAAGATGAGACTATACTCATATCATCAATATTTAAATCTTCGTAGTTTGAACAGAACTCTGCCACATAATCATTTAAATCAAGGTAGTTTGGATGATTTTCATCTATATTTGTATTTAATGGATAGTTCACAAAAGATGATGTCTTACAGTATCTGGATGAACTTTTTTCTGTAATTGTTAAATTTATAGTATATACTCATGGGTTGATATACTCATATCATAATGGGTTGCAAGTTGTGAGCGCATTACCATCTCACATATCTCGATAGCAATCATACTTTGTAGTATTATTTTGTATATCAGTTCAGCCAATATTTGCTATAATATTGAATTCATAGTTCGCAAAAAATCATAAAGTAGATCATTGATACTTAACATGACAATCCGTCATGACTTGATTTGAAGTAGTGCTACTATTTGTGCATTGGTTTACAATTGTATTCTGCGGACTATTTGATCATGTATCGATAAACATAGGACAATAATATTGGTTTACATATCATATATCATAGTTGGATGTAAATATGTAGACGTCTTTGCAAATCAAATCTGTTCCACTGTATTGTAAAAATTCTATCTTGTTTGAACCTAATAGGTTCTGGAAGTTAGTCGTACAACTATCAGTAACTCAAGTGACTCAGTTAATGACCCAAATACTTCAACTACTACAAGTGTTGCTATATTGTCAGACTATATTTAAATTTATACTATAAATACCAGTTCATAGGTAATTCGAGTTCAAATCTATATCACACGATCAAACTCAACCAGTAAAGTTTACTTGGCTACATTTATTTGGCGGAGTTCACGGTCAATTTGTTTGAAATAGTCTAGTATTTCAAGAGTTGGAGGTATAAAATAAAGATTGAATTCATTGTAAATTTGAATAAATAATATCATCTAATAATACTCCAGATGCCGTAATTTTGAGCTGTTCTCATCAATTTGTTAGTGTGATAGTTGGTCATAGCAATATGTACGGTGATGGCGTCAATCAAGAAATATCGTCTGTGATCAACAATTCTTGTCATGGTGTCAGATTTAGGTAGTAATCTGTAGTATTTGAAGATTGTCAGATACCATAAAAACTAACCAATCAACTGTAATAAATATTGGAGTGAATCTTAATAAACTCGTTCATGCAGTTACCACTCGATGGGAATATTTCTATAAATTGTATATCTCCATATGACAATGGATCGGCATCATTTGACTGGTTTCAGGTTGCAATCTCTCAAGTTTGGATAAGTACTCAAGGATTAGCAATCGTGTCTATATCTGTCATATTTTGTCTGACAGTAGCAAATCAATCTACCCAAACTCAGCTTCCATCCAATATTTTCTGATATGACACTCAAGATAGATATATATGGCTCAATATAGTTGGGTCAAACTGGATCAAGTCCGACTCAACTCAGTCAGTAATCAAAGATAAACTGAATCAACTACCATCTACTACAAATCATGCTCATGAAAGTAAGTTTGCAATATTAGGAGTACTAATATCAACAAAGTTATTTCATATCACGATAGTTTGTCCAGTATCTAGAAAGATGTTATTGGCGACAATTGGTCATAGTCAGACTATATTTATATTCCCACTAAATGAATATAGTCAGGCATTTGATACCTCTATCCACACATCATTTTGATCGTAAAAAAATTCTGATATCACGAGATCTCATCCATAAACAGATCTAATAAATCAAAATCAAACGGTGAAGAAAACTATTATAAATAAATATAATTTGAAAGTAAAGTTAGTTAATTTAGCAAAGTATGAATATGATATATCCATCGTTTGTATATGTATTGTAAGTAATTTATACAACTACATATGGGAAACCATCTTAGTAATTTGATAAGTATGTCTGACACACTCAGACTATGTACTGATCATGCAAGTAGCAGTGAATTTATTAGTGAAATCTTTTATCAATGCAAGATATAGTTGTAGTATCAACAGCGTCACATACGACAATGACTTGACAAGTAAGACAATATGATTATATAAGTTAAGAGTAAAAGTTTGAAGTAGTGATATAAATAATCAAACAGCTGCAATGAATATAAAACAACAATTTCAGATATTTAAAAATAATCCTTGATTGGTTTATCTAGATTCTGCGAGCAGTACTCAGAAGCCAGATTTTGTAGTAGATAAAACATCAGACTATATCTCAAATCATTATGCAAACATCGGTAGGTGACAGTATAGACTTGCAGAACTATGAGACGAATACTATTATGGTGTAAAACAAAAGATAGCTGAATTAACAAGCGGGGATCCAAGCGAGATATTTTTTACATACAATGCCACATACGGGATAAATATAGTAGCCCTATCACTGATAGAAAATGGTATTATAAAATCTTGAGATGAGATCGTAGTAGGTGTAGCAGAACATCATGCAAATATATTGGTACGACAACATCTATCAGCTTTGCACAATATAGGTATTAAATACCTATGATTAAATTCAAATTTGGAATATGATATAGATGAATTGAAGACAATTATAACCTACAAAACCAAACTAGTCACTTTATCATTGTCCTCAAATGTACTAGGAAATAAAAATAACTTGAACGACATAAAAGACACTATCTGACAAGATGTCGTAGTTTGTATAGACGGATCGCAAGCTATTCCGCACTACAAAGTCGATTTAAAAAAGTTAAATTGTGATATATTTGTATGGTCAGCACATAAATTTTTTGCATATACTGGACTTGGTATAGTACATATTAAAAAATCTTTATCAAATAAACTAAATCCAATTATACTTGGTGGCGGTATAGTAGATGATGTAAACAAAGATAGTCATAAATTGAAGAACGACATATCCAAGCGAGAACCTGGCACACCAAATATAATATCAATAGTCTCTCTTTACAATGCGATCGTACGACGGGGAAGTATCTGATGATACGACACTTGGGAAAGATATGAAAATAAACTGATAAAAAAAGTGTTGGAAAGGTTTGAAAAAATACAAGAAAAAGTTAAGTTAGTAAATCCAAATCAATCAAATAGGATTTGAATTTTTGCGTTTGAATTGAAAGATCAAAATCATCATAGAGTATGAGAGTTATTGGATCAAAATAATATATGTGTAAGAGTATGATGACATTGTGCTTATCCCCTACACCAAGAACTGGGTATATGATCAAATATCAGATTATCTTTACATATTTATAATGATGAGGAAGACATAGATAAGTTTTTTGATGTATTGGAGTCTATTGTATAGTCAAATAAATGAATCTAATAATGTGATCTGGTGAGATGGCTGAGTGGTCGAAAGCGCACGTTTGGAGTACGTGTGATCCGTAAGGGTTCCAGGGTTCGAATCCCTGTCTCACCGTATTTATGAATACCACAAGCGTGACAATGAGAAGCATAAATCAATGAACTTTAAGTAAAATCATAAAATCACCAAATGACAAGGTGGCTTTTTTGTATTTTGATATAGAGTGAGGATTGGAGTTCCAAGCATGACAGTTTGTCGTGTTAGATATGAAAATTGGATGAAACTCCGTCAAGAGATCTTATAGTATAGCAACAACTCCTGATGATCTCAAGTCAAAAAAACAAATAGGTATAATAGTGAAAAGAGTAGAGGATGGGTTGATGAGTAATGCACTTATGGATATGGATATCTGAGATAGTCTGATTATTATATGACCAGCATGACATATGTATCTAGATATAGATCAAAACAATATAAAAACAAATTATGTGCTTATATCAACTTGATCTGGGTTGAGTCCTATATACAGCATACTACAAACTTTAACATCAAAAAGCATCTATAACAATATAGTTAATATATTTTGAGAAAGAGACGATGGGTATATTATAAAAGAAACTATATCATGTCTAACTATGTCGCAAGATAATGTATCATCATATATCGCCTTATCTAGGCAGTCTTGAGATACTTGATATAATTTCAAAAGTGGCTATGTCCAACTCTGTCTAGATCAACAAATTGATCGTATAAAATTGTGGGAATGAATTACAAAACGGTATATCTGTGGACAACCAACTATGGTAGAAGATATTTACGATAAATTGATAAATCAATATAACATAGATCAAAAAAATATATCTTTTGAAAAGTATTAGAATTATCACACATAGTTGAAATGTCGATACTCATGGTCTATTCAAATAAATCAGTATCTATTCATCACATCTCTCATAAATATCCTATTTTTATGTATCTCTATCTCCTCTGGATCGTTACTATTCTCGCAGTATAATACAGATCGTGATCTTCTCCTTTCTTCAATATTTTCGATATCTTTGAAACACTTGATCTGTTTTCAATCATCTTTATTTATAAATGCTACATCTAATGTATTACCTGAAGCATGCGGAAAATCTAGTTTGGTATTGAAAATTTTACTTACAAAATCTTCGCCTTCCTTCTGTTTTCTTTTCTTAATGATTAACTCGTAAAGTTCTTCCGAGCGATATGCATCTTTCACGATTATTTCCAGATTATAATTTTCTAACTCTTTGTTTATCTTAACTAGCTGTTCACATACAACACTGTTCAAATATGCACGATCATTTACTACTCACACTTTCGCAAGCTCTTCATGGGTAATATTAAATTTTTCAGCATTTATAAAATACCGATTATTTCATTTCAATCAGTATGTAGATACATCTTTTAGATCTAATGTCATAATACTTTATATTTTTTATAAATATCTTTAACTGTCTCTGTACTCAATTTTGATACTTACACCATCAAGTACAAAGTTTTTTCTTAATACATTTTCCAACCACCTATTTAGTGAAAAGTTCATCTTGGACATATCATTTACAAAGACTAGAAAGGTCGGCGGCAGCTGCTCTATCTGTGTTGTGTATTTAACTTTGCAGATTTTATTTTTTGGAAACTTTGGTGGATTGGTCAGCCAAGCTGATGATATAACTCTATTGATTATATTGGTAGGGATTTTTTGATTCAGATTGGAGTGCACTTTGGTTATGTGTTTCATAAGGTTATCCAGATGTAATTTATTTTGTCATGATATGTAGATAATCGGAATCCATGACGCAAATGCAAATATAGCCTTAGTAGATTTTTTCAATCTTTCTAACTCATCCTTGGATAGTAAATCTATTTTATTTATAGCTATCAGAACTGGTAATCACAGCTTGATGATTTTGCTCACAAGTGCTTGGTCTTGATTGGTGATTCACTCTGCACCGTCCAATAATACTACCACAATAGGTTTATGTCGCTCGAGCATTTTTTTTGTTTTTGCAAAAGCTATAGATTCTAGACCTGCAAGTTTGCTTTTTCTTCTGATGCCAGCAGTATCTATGATTTTATAAATCTTATCTCCATAAGAAAATCTAGATTGTATATAATCAAGTGTAGTGCCGGGAATTGATGAAGTTTTAGATAGATCTTGTCTAACCATAGTGTTTAGCAGCGTTGATTTACCGGTATTTGGTCTTCATATGATTGCAAATGATATGTCTTGATCCATCGCTGGTGTTTTTCTATAGGATCAGTTGTTATAAAAGGATGTTATCTCATGCTCCAACTCTTCAAATCAATGACCAAGTTTTGCAGAAGTAAGAACTATATTGCTTATACCGCTGGTCAAGTATTGACCAATTAATATCTCTTGTTCATATGGTTGTAACCACTTGTCGCATTTATTTACTACCAATATTGTATCACCTACCATTTTCTCTTTTCTTATTAGATCTAATATTTGTAACTCTTTTGATCCAAGTCAGATATGATTATCGACAACAAAAAGTAGTAAATCACTATCTTTTATAATAGTACTAATATATACCAGTTCCTCATCAAAGTTATCAAGTCAAGGCGAATCAGATACAATTACTTCTATATCACCAAAAAGTGTCTTTTCTTGTATAATGTCTCTTGTGGTACCAGCTATATCGGTCACAATAGCTCTATGTGTGCCTATCAATCTATTGAATATAGTTGATTTACCGACATTAGTGGATCATATAAGTCATATTTTCATGTTTAAGTATTGTGGTAGTTGTTATTAAAATTTGTTAAAGTAATGATAGTAAGATAATCTGATTTTTATTGCAGTAATTTTAGTATAAACTTTTGGTAGCAAGTTGATCTACAAGCTCATTGTAGTGGTTTCAATTATGACCTTTCACCCAGTGTCGGACAATGTCTATCTTTCTGTCTAATCTGTCTAACTCTATCCATAGATCTATGTTTGCAATGGGTTTTTTATTGGTTGTTCTTCGTCAGTTTATTCTCCATTTTTTTATATACTCCGTAATTCATTTCTGGACATAAACGCTATCTGTGTATATATCTAAATGTATCTGATTATTTTTATCTTTATCTGGACTAGCAAATAGCTCTAATGTATATCAAGTATCCATACTTATACCTTCTTTCTCACAAATCCATTTAATTCATTGTATGGTTCATGTAAGTTCCATTTGGTTGTTGGTCGTATGTTGAACAAATCACGATAGTTCAGTGAGAATTTTATTATCTTGCAGCACCACAGCACCCCATCATCATGGTCAAGGATTACCGCTACAAGCTCAGTCTGAGTATAATATATATCTGGTCATAATCGATCAAATTTATGTATTTTCAATTTGAGATAGTTTTTCTAGCTCCGATACTATCTGCTCATCAGTTATCTTTGTAAATAGTATATCTGGTTTGGCTGCAATATGTTTGAAAGTGAAACTATCCATTTTTTTTCAAATATCTTGGTAGTTTGCACCAGAAGAAGTTTCAATAAGTATATCTGACATTTTTCTGGATGTAAACGGTAGATACGGACTTATAGTTTGGCTCACACAAGCAAGATACCATCACAACAAGTGTAAGATTGTTTTGGTGGATTCTAAATCGGTTTTGGCCAACTCTCGTGGTTTGGTGTCATCGACAAATTTATTTCACAATGCAAATAGTTCCAATAGTTTAGCAAGTCATTCACGAAATTTATACTCTTTCAGCAAGGAAACAATCTGCTCATGGAGAAATCAAATTTGATCTACAAATGTAGATGTCATCTCTTTATAGGTAAATGGGAGTTTGTCTAACTCTGTCTTAGTTTGTCAGACAAACTGTCAATTCAGGTATTTAATACTTAAATTAATAACTCTGTTGAATAAGTTTCA
This sequence comes from Candidatus Absconditabacterales bacterium, assembly GCA_039809405.1. Lineage (GTDB taxonomy): Bacteria > Patescibacteriota > Gracilibacteria > Absconditabacterales > Absconditicoccaceae > JBDHUX01. The sequence continues at coordinate 10,475 of JBDHUX010000002.1, read as the reverse complement.
TAATGAATCCGCGAGATGATTACATCTGTCTTGAAACTCTAACCACTTGAAGTCGCTATCTTGATTTTCTGGTATCACCCAAGATAAATAGTATCTTACAAAGTCTGGGTCGTAATTTGCCACCATATCATCAAGCCGAACTGCCCATCATCTAGATGTAGAAAATTTTTTACCTTCTAGGTTTAGAAATTCGTTAGCTGGGATATTGGTAGGTAATAAATATTGTTTTTTATTATCTCAAATATGATTGTCGTTGTAAGCCATAAGTAATGCTGGTCGTATGATACTATGAAATACTATATTATCTTTTCAAATAAATTGAATAAGTTGAGTTGATGGATCGTGCCAGTAAGAGTCAAACAGTGATGAATTTCAGCTATCTTCAAAGTACTTCTTGGCTATACTTATATAACCAAGTGGAGCCTCAAACCACACATATATGGTCTTATTCTTAAACTCCTCAAGTGGTATACTTATACCAGATTTGATATCTCTTGTGTAGTTTCTAGGTTGTAATGAGTCCTTGATTCGTTTATATAAAGATGTACTGATTACATTTGATTTCCAGTCTATCTTGGTTTCTAACCAATCTTTCAACCTGTCTTCAAATTTATTGAGTAGAAAAAATAGATGATCAGAACTTCTCATCTCTAGATTGTTTCAACCACAGGTTTTACAGTGTGGATCTATAAGTTGTTCTGGATCTAGCATACTACCGCATTTCTCGCATTGGTCTCAATTAGCTCCAGAGTTTTTACACTTTGGACAAGTGCCTGTAATATATCTATCTGGAAGAAATTTTTGACAATCCAGACAGTACATCTGATTGATTGTTCTCTTCTCAAGTAATCACTGGTCGTATAATGCATGGAAAAACTGATGAGCAACTTCTTCGTGTTGTGGTGTGTCGGTGCCATAAAATATAGTGAAATCTATACCCATCTTTTTCATACCATTTTTGTAAGAGTTGCGGTACTCTGATACAAGTTCTGATATAGACTTACCATATTTCTCCGATGCGATCTCAAGAGCTACGCCGTGATCATCTGTCCCACAAATATGTATAACGTCATCACCCATCAGTTTGCAAAAACGGAAATATATATCCGCAGGTAGATAAACTCACGCTATATGTCAGAGATGTAAAGGACCGTTTGGATATGGTAGCGCCGAAGTGATAATTTTTCTAGTCATAATAAAGATTATTAACGATAGATAAAGGCTTTTTTCGATGTAAAATATTAGAGTATGATGATATAAAGATAGCCAGATTATTTTCAAGTATACAAATTATAGATGATAATTTTAGACTATTGGACTTCTACGTTACAGTGCGGATATTTGTATGTAAAGTCAGACTTAGTTTGGCGGTTAAAAAGGTACCGCGATCATCACTGACAAACTCTAGCTTGCCTTGTGCATATATCTTCTCCATCTTCTTTTTTTCAAATCACTTCTCCATAAAGATAATAGGTACCAACTGATCCGTGTGAGTAATTTCTTCAATCTGGTCATACGCATCCATCTCACACTTGAGTGCAACTAGTTTCGGTATAAGATCATAACATGGTTCCATTATCACATTTTCTTATCTCTTGCTTGCAAGTTTCTGGAAATTTTACAGATGATTTCTCATAGGTAATTATCGTCTTGCCATGTTCTATAGGTTTCCCAGTGATAGGATTGACACATCTATAATATGTATCAGGTTGCTTTACTCGTTTTTCTGGTTTTGATGGTTGTTTACTATCTTCTTGAGTTAAATTTTGTACTTGTAAGACAGCTTGATCATTGATGATATCAACTATCTTATCAGCCTCTATAGGAGCTGTGTCATGCTCTTTCTCTACTACAATTTTATTATTTGTTTGATTGTTATCGGGTGCAAAAATGTTAATTTGTGGTACTACAACAAGAGTGACTACTCCTCAAAGCACAACAGTAGTTGCGATAGCATTTATAAGAAATGAATTATTACTTTCCATATATGAAGATAATAAGTTACAAATAAGTTAAATACAACAGTAAAATATTATATATCTGACATTGCAATGCAATGATAAATAAGGACCAAGTAGAGTAAATTTTATTTTTTTATAAACTTATTGTAAACCCAAGTTCAGATATAAACACAAAGAAATACAATTATAAAAATTTTTGCTATAAATATAAGTCATAGAAATAACAATATAGCTATCACTATAAGTATAGTAAGATCAATTACAGAGCTAAATCTTGGTAGAGATGCTTTACTATCTGAATGAGTTGTTCATTCTTGATCAAATTTTTTGGAATGTTCTTTGGTAGTCATTTTTATGTAAGTTAAAATTATATAAATATTTTGGTAATTAATTTAAGATTAATTTATCATAGATTTGTAGTACCTTATCTCATCAATCTTCCAAACTATCTCCCATGTGTCATGCTTCCAAAAATATATACTCTGCTTTAGGATAAGTTTTGTAGTATATATCTACTACTTGCTGGTCTATACTCTCATCAAATTTACCAAATACAAAAATTATATTTTCGCAGTTATTATTTACATCAATATGCTTTATGCCATGATCGTGGAAGTTGTTAAATGTCTGTAGTTCGTTAGTATCAAATTCTCCTTCAAGTTCTGAGATAAAATTATCAGTAAAGTTTTTGGTGCTTGTGCATGGAGCTATCAGTATCAGTCTTTGGATATTGTGATATTGTGCATATTGTAATGCTAGAAATCAGCCAGCGCTATGTCAGATCACAATGTCGTAGTCATCAGGATACTTATCTAATATATCGTCTATGGATATTCATGAAGCATAATTTATCGTATCAAAAACTACATCGTATCAATCGCTTTTTAGTTTATTGGAAAGTAGACTTGTACAAGCATATTGATCGTTATTGGTATTTCACCACCCATGGAATATTAAGACTTTTTGCATTTATTTTTATCTCTTATAAATCAGCTTATTTTTATATGATTATATTGCATATCTTGCCTGGTATCCAGATAACTTTCTTGATGTCTCAAGTGATGTATTTGATAAATCTTTCGTCTGAGGTTATTAATTTGATTGCCTCTTCTTGTGATATATCCGCAGATACCTCTATAGTTCATCTCATCTTACCACTGATCTGAATCGGTAAATTTATATTGGAATTTGCAATCTTGCTATCATCCCGCTGTGGCCAAACTTGTTTGCTTATCTCTCAATCGTTACCAAGACTTGCTCGTAATTTCTGCGTTAATCTACTGGCAAATGGTGACAATAGCAACAGTAATGATTCAAAATTTGATCTAGAGATTGATTTATGGTCGTAGATACCATTTGTAAGTATCATAATCTTACTTATAGCAGTGTTAAATTTTAATAAATCAATATCTTCAGTCACTCATTTTATAGTTTGCTGAGTCAGACTATCTACATCTTTATCATCTACGTCAGATACAAAATCTATACCCCTCTCCACTCTATCAAGAAATCTTTTTACTCAAGCAACTGCATCTGGGTTCCGGTTTTTGTTTAGTTCAACTGGTCCCATAAACATGATGTAAGTCCTAAGTGTATCACTACCATACTCTTTGATGATATCCATGGGATCTATCACATTGCCTCGTCTTTTGGACATCTTGCGACCATCGTGTGCATGGATCATACCTTGATGGACGAGCTTATAAAACGGCTCTTTGCTATCGTTCACGATATATCACTTATCTTTTAGAAATTTGTATATAAACCTACTATAAAGCAAATGTCATACAGTATGCTCTTTTCAACCTATGTATAAATCCACTGGCATATATCTTTCACATATATCGTCAGATATGAGATAATCTGAGTTATGAGGATCTAGGAAGCGGAGATAGTAAAAACTACTACACATGAAAGTATCTAGTGTATCACACTCACGGAGATAAGTTTGTCAGTCTGGAGCATTATAATACTTGAAACTTGGATGATCTTCTAGTGGAGACTTACCAGCTGGTTTATAATTTGGTAGATCTAATGGCAGTACTACTGGCAATTCTGGCTCTGGTATCAAGTGCGGTATCCATTTGGATTTGTCTGAATGTGGATTGTCTGCTGTGTAGCGACCATCTTTATTATCTTCAAATGTATAATAAATTGGTATAGGGCTACCTCGGTATCTCTGGCGGCTAACCGACCAATCACGGAGGCGATAAGTGGTTTTGGATTTACCCTTTCAGATAGATTGAAGGTGTTTGGTAATTTCTGATTTTGCGGTTTGATTATCTAGTCAGTCAAATTGTCATGAGTTCACAAGTTTTCAAGGTCAAGTATAAGCTCATTTATTAAATACTTGCCAACTTATTATATGATGGGGTCGTTCTAATTTGTTTTCAACATCTTCTTTTTTTACCCATTCTAAAATATGCTTTCCTTCCTCAGCTTCACTATAAACTTTTTCATCATTTAGTAATTTTACATGATACCATAAAGAGTTAGTTCTTTGATTTTTATTTTTTGGTAAACGATATGCATACATAAACGAATAATCTAATATCTTTCTCTCTATATGGATGTTTTTATATCAAGTTTCTTCAAGTATCTCTTTATGGACTGTTTCTTCTGCAGTGTCTCAATCTTCTATTCCTCAGCCCACAAAATGCCAATGGCTATCTTTTTCAAGTAGGAATTCTCACTTATTATTTTCTATAATTGCATCAATTACTATCCTGTCTAAAGTTTCTACATCATCTCTAGGAGTCTGGTCTCCTTCTCACACAAGATTGGAAGCTACCACCTGCTTCACCTCCATATCGTATTTCTTTGCAAATTCCCAATCTCTCTCATCATGAGCTGGAACAAACATCACCGCTCCAGTTGCATAGTCTGGTAAGACATAATCTGCAAACCAAAGAGGTATTTTTTCTCAAGTAAAAGGATGTTTTGCATACACACCAGAGAACATACCATTTTTAGATCTATCGGTAGATTGTCTATCTATGGAGTTCATCTTGGCCACTTCAGCACGGAATTTTTTTAGCTCTTCAGTTTTATTGGTATCCAGTAAATTGTCTATAGTCTGATTTTCTGGAGATAGAACTATAGCTGTCACACCAAATAAAGTATCTGGACGAGTTGTAAATACTGTTATTTTTCTTGGATTGTTTTCTAATAAGATTTCAGAAGAATTTATAATAGTTTGTATTTTTTCAATATTACTTACAAACTCATCATCTTTATCATAAACAACACCTCGATCTCAAGTTACTCAAGATAGTACAAATTTTTTATATTCATCATAATTAATAAAAGATTTTAGTACCAAATATCAAGTTTCAGTCTCATATTCCCTTTTAAAAATCAAGATTGTATTTGTATCATCTTTAAGCTCATAAGCTTCATCTATAGAGCTAAAATACCCGTAAGATAAAGTATTATATTGATCTAAATTATGGTGAATATTCTTAATAATATCAAAATCTATCTCAGCTCCCTCACTTTTACCTATCCAATTTTTTTGGTGAGTTATGGTCTCTTCTGGTCGGTCGCAATCACTATAATCCAAAAGTTGCTCTGCATAGTCTGTAATCTTGATATACCACTGTGGCATCTGTTTTTGGATCACTTCAGACTCACACCTCTCGCACTTACCGTCTACTATCTGATCATTGGCGAGGACTGTCTGACAACTTGGACATCGATTGACAAGTCCATCTTTGCGATATACCAATCCATGTTCAAATAACTTACTAAATATCCACTGAGTCCATTTGTAATACTCTGGATCAGATGTCTTAAACATACGATCTTTGTCCAAAGAAAAATCCATAGCTTCAACTTGTTCATCAAAATATGCTATATTTTCTTCTGTAGCTTGTCGTGCTGATTTATTGTTTTTGATTGCAAAATTTTCTGTTGGCAGGCCAAAACTATCATACCCGAGAGGAAATATAACATCATATCATCTCATTCTCTTGTATCTTGCAACTATCTCGCTATATAGGTAATTACTAGCATGTCATACATGCATTGCAGAACCACTAGGATATGGAAACATCATAAGGTCGTAAAATTTTGGCCTATCTGTCATCGTCTATCGATATAAATAGAATAAATCAGCTTATAATTATATATTTAAATATGTTCAATTGTAAAAATAAAGAATTATTTGAGATAATCTGATACTTTCTTGGTAAACTCCAGTAGTGCAAAATCGGTCCTCCTCTGTCACATAATATGCATACCAACTGGCAGTCATCCAATGCTTCAAATTGGTATAGATATAGCAGGTGATCAGGTCAAATTTGCAGGGATGGTGTAAATATCAGTAAGATACTCAGACAGTGGGTCATCTCTCATAGATCATATATCTCGAGCTACTTTTGGGCTAGTAGGTCATATAACAAAATCGTAGGTGTTAAATATCTGATTGTACTTGGTGGTAAGCAATTTTCTCATATTAGTAGCTTTCTGGTAGTACTGATCTTGATGCCCAGAGGACAAAACATAGCTTCACAACACAAGTCTTCTTTTGACCTCTGCACCAAATCACTTTGATCTAATATCTGTGATATATGAGTGAAAATCAGGATAATCTGATGTATCAGACTGTAGTCAGTATCTCATACCATCAAATCTTGATAAGTTTGTGCTTACTTCAGCAGGCATGATGATGTAATAAATTGCTACTACATACTGTAGTCGGCCAAAATCTATGTAATCAATCTCTATATCGTCTCTTGTAGATAAAATATCTAGTTTGGATTTAATCAATGAGGAAATGTCTGGGTCTATGCCTTCTTGGAAAAATTGATTGAATACTGCAATTTTGATTTTCTTATCATGGTCCAATCATATATGATCCATGTCAAAACTGGTCAAGTCGTGAGGATCAGATCATCTTATATTGTCAAAAATTATCTCAACATCTTCAACTGTTTTGGCTATTACACCTACTTGATCAAGAGAGTTAGCCATAGCATTGATACCATACCTTGATATCGCACCGTATGTAGGTTTAAATCATACAACACCACACAGACTAGCTGGAAGTCTCACAGATCAGCCAGTGTCAGTTCCAAGACTTGCAATGCACTGGTCATCAGCCACTGCGCTTGCACTTCAAGAACTAGATCATCATGGAACTTTACTCGTATCAATAGGATTGGTTGTGGGTCAGTATCAGCTGTTGGATCAACCACCTCACATTGCAAATTCATCCAAGTTGTTTTTGCCTATAAGCAATCCACCAGCTTGCTCCAGTTTGGTAAAGCAGGTCGCGCTGTATGGTGGATTATAGCCGGTCAGTATCTTGGATCAGCAAGTAGTTTGGATTCATTTGGTAAGTATCAAATCTTTTACTCATATAGGAGCAGATCTAAGAGGCCTAGAGATAAATATATCAAGATGATCTGATATATACTCATCAACCTGATTATCTACATCGTATCAACTATTGGCAGTAGTTATCCAAGCATTGGTACGATTATCTAGTACTTTTTTCTTATAATCTGAAACAACATCAGCTGGTGTCAAACTACCACCACCAACTCATCTGATATAAGACTCAAGTGTAAAATTGGACATAGACAATACAAATTCAAAAGTATAAAATAGTATTTATAAGTTATATAATTTGGGGTATTTTGCAACACAAATAAAAAAACCTATACAAGGTATTATATCTTATATAGATTCTTCTTCAGTAGTAATCAAAACTATATCAATGTAGGTCAATTAAGATGTCAATATGAATTAACAAAAGTATCATAAGTTGTTGGTATATCATGGTCATTCTCGTCTCGGTCATGTACTTCGAGTAGTCTATTGTACTTGAAACCATCCAAGGGTAGCATTGGATTTATTGTAACTCTGTCATCACTTTCATGCTTTCTTTCTACATTTTTAAAACCAACACAAAGCCAAAACATTTTTACTGTTACAAAAGGATTGCTCCTGAGAATATACTCTTCAATTCTGGCAGCACGATCTATTGCTGCAAATTCTGAAATATTATGAGGAAGTGTACTTTGCACTTTTTTAATAAAGCTATCAGAAAAGTCGTGATACAGTAACTCTAAGAAATTCAATTGCTCATTAGCACTCTTCTCACTACAAGCAGACAAGAAACTTTCTTTGTTTGTGATCTTAGGATCGTCAAATATGGTATAATCTACATCGTAAGTTCATAGTATATCCTCATTGGAAAGTAATGTATCAAAATGTTGTCTCGCTTTTTTACTAACAACTAATTTTTCTTTTTTGTTTTGTAGTCTATCAGATTGTTCTTCTTTTAGTTTAGGGTTATTACTCAAGCCCTCTCTAAGTAGTTTTTAAAAATCATACTACGACTATTGATGCCATTTACATTTTCAAGTGATTTTTTTAATCACTTAGCCACATTAGTATAAGTTCTCCCTCTCTGTTGAATTTGTCATTTTTATAATTAATTATGATATAAATATAAATTTAATTTCCTTAATTCTTTTTCACTCACAGTGTCTGTGCTACTTCATCAGCACCTGGTAGTGTAGACCATAAGTTTACATTTGGAGTTATGTTTAGACTAGATCAGTCTATGATATGCTGAGTTTTCTTAGTTGGTGAGGCTGACTCAAACCAACCATCAAGCACAGTTCTTCTCTTGTTTATGATATAGTCTATATTTGCTCATATCATACTACCATTTACTTTTAGTCAGCCATTACTACATCGAGATCTACTTAAGTCACTATTTAAGTAGTGGTCTGAGTTAAATCATTTACCAGCTATAAATATACCATTGATAGTTTGAGGTTTTGCAACTGTATCGTAATAATCGCAATTTGCATCTCATCAGATAGTAATGGTACCATTTGGCACTATATACACAGCTTTATCGGTAATAGTTCACTCCAATCTCAAGTTTCAATTTTTGATGATGATAGTGCTATTTGCAACTACGTCTTTGTCACTAAGAGTCTGACTATTTTCATATACATATATGTTTTTACCTGATACTTTCTTATGTGTCACACCACCTCATCACTGTGCAAGCTTGTCATATTTCTCTACAAATGATGATAGTAGATACGATAGGTTTTCAGTAGGGTTAAATGAAGATAATCTAAGTGATCTAGTCACATCCTTGAGCAGATTTTCCCAATTTTTTGTATTTGAACCAAATCAGAAGTATCACTTTAGGGAATCGTCTTCAAGTGTAGTTGTGCTAGCTCATTTCTGTATCAAGTAAGGTTTTGCTATAACAAAGTTATACTGACAAAGTCTGTCGTCAGAGATACTAGACACTCGGCTACCATTTTGACATATCTGATATGTTATCTTGGATAGTTCTATCTTGTACTCGCCATATATACCATTGGTTATGCTCTTATCCATAAGTATAGTAGATCTTCCATATGGCATAGATGGGAATTTGGTAGTCCAAAAACTCATCAGTTTGTTGTCAAATCATTTGTTTGTATTACAATTTTCAGTCCAAGTTCTGATAGGAGCTGTTGTGCCATTTTTACCATTGTATAGCGTAAAGTGACATGTAAAGTTGCTATTTATCTTGCCTTCATTGGCAGAAGTACAATTGGATGTTGTAGATACTTTATCTAGGTCTATATTCCATCGGTATGGGAGGTATTCGTTTTCGTTTATACTTGGTGGATCTATATCGGCACATTTTGGTGCATCACTAGTTGATGGGTTTTGCAATCTACAACTAGAAGTACACACTCTTCACTTATACCGCCCATCTCCAATAGTGCCACCATTGGTTCACTCGTCACAGTACTCTCATATCTCTACGATATGATTACCACAGTAATTAAATGGATATGGATTGTATTGTATTGCTACCACAGCATCATCTTGATTGTTGTTTGGATTGGAATCTCATGGAGTTGATATGATCACATTATTTGTATAAGTTTTTGTATAAGCACTGTTGTTCTGATTGGATATAGGGTCAAATGCTGTCCTAAATGTGATAACTCTAGACTCTCATGGATTCAAAGTCACTGTAGATCATAAATTCCAAGTGATAGTTTGTCAATTTCTAGATGTAGGAGTGACTGAACTATCCACATAAGTCAATCCAGCTGGCATAGTATCAGTTATAGTTATGTTTGACACAGCCACAGTGCTATGATTGGTATATTTCAACGTCCAAGTAACATACTCATTTGGATTATATAAGTATTTATCAGCAGACTTTACAATACCTACATCTATCTTTCCTGTTGAGTTTCAAGCTATGATATCTAAATCCACCTTGCAAGCATTGTGGTCTTTTACAAGTCAATAATCTGACAGATTGTGGTTACTACAAGCCAAACTTGATATCTCTTGTGTTGTACAGTACTCTATAGGAGCTGGGGTAGATGGATACGAACTCATTGGGATATAATTTACTTTATATGGAGCCAAAGTAGGTTTCACAGCACAAAGTGAGCTATCAGATCTTTTCTTATATGCACAAGTCAGATTATCTATATTTTTATTATTGTAGATATCTATCTTGTAAGATAT
>JBDHUX010000001.1:0-36369 GCA_039809405.1 Candidatus Absconditabacterales bacterium | reverse complement strand
AAATTTTATGAAATTATGATACACTGTCACGCTACCAGAGTTATTTGAAGCTTGAGGTATGGAACTTAGATTTGATAAAGAATACATATGACAATTGACCAATTTTGCTTATGATAGATTGCAACAATTATACAACGATATAGATTCATAAATCTTTATATCTATTTATTTTTATTATATTTAATTCAATTTATTAAAATATGAAGTTTGATATACCAACACAGGATGATATAATTTGATGTTTGCAGACAGTATTTGATCCTGATTTTCCACTTATAGACATATGGACTATGGGATTGATTTATGATATAAAAATAAACTGATATGAATTACCTGACCAAATAGATGATGAGCTAATTTCGTTTGCATCAGCTTGAGTTATAGATGTAGATATGACACTCACCACACCAAACTGCCCTGCCGCAGATATATTACCAGTTATGGCCAAGAATAGCATAACGGCACTATATCCAGAATACGATGTAAATATAAACTTAGTATGGGAGCCAATGCGAACTATAGATATGCTGAAAGATGAAGATCTAAAAAGAATGTTTGAGTAGAACAATCTGATAATATCATTTGAATTATTTGAAACTTCATGTTATCCTGTCGCTCCGCATAAAACTATGTAAGTACAAAACCATTAAATAACAAAACAATCTGACTATCTTCAACTCATCAAAATGAAAAAAATAAATATAGAACAAAGTTGGTACGATCTTCTGCAAGATCAGTTTGAGCAAGATTATTTTCAAGATATCACAAATCATATCAAAAGAGATATATCAAACTGAAATACCATATATCCAGAGCCAAGTAATATATTTAGAGCTATGGACCTATGTCCTGTTGATAAAGTAAAGGTGATAATCTTATGACAAGATCCATACCATACACCATGAGTTGCCAACTGACTTTGCTTTTCAGTAAATCCTAATAGTACAATCCCACCATCATTGGTAAATATCTATAAAGAGATAAAAAATGAGTGATATAAATTGGAAAATAATAATGGGGATTTAACTTCACGGGCAGAACAAGGCGTACTTTTGCTAAACAGTGTACTTACAGTAATCAAACAAAACCCACTCTCCCACCAAAATATCTGACGACAGATATTTACAGATCAAACTATAAAAAAACTTTCAGACAGTAAATGATGACTTGTTTTCATGCTTTGGTGATCTTATGCCAGATCAAAAACAAAACTAATTAACAACAAAAAACACCTAGTCTTAGAGGCAGTCCATCCATCGCCACTGTCTGCCAATAGAGGTGGGCGGTTTGGTTGTGAACATTTTTACAAATGCAATCAGTATCTTATAAAACAAGGTAAGAAAGAGATAGTTTGGTAATAGTATTATAAAATATTATAAATATATGAAAATAATAAGCGATCAGCAGATATTAAAAAATATACTTTCAAATGACGGTATAGTATTTTTACCAAGTGATACTATACGAGGTATAAGCTGTCTTGCTACAAGTACAAAAGCTATTTTAGATATAAACAGTATCAAACAAAGGGACGACAACAAAACCATGATAATACTTATATCAGACGACCTATATAACAAATATGTAAATATCAATAACTTTGTATCAGAGTTTAAATACCCAACAACTATAATTTATAATTATGATGACCTAACTTCGTTTGGTAGACAAAACATATCGTCCAAGTTGATAAGAGATAATCATACTTTAGCAATAAGAAAAGTATCAAATACAAAGTTAGACGATCTGATAACATACTTATGAGTACCGATAGTAAGCACTTCCATAAACATATCTGGTCATCCTTATACAAACAGTATTGAGAATGTAAGCAAAGACATAGCTAAAAAAGTAGATGGAATCCATAAGATCAAAAACCGACACCCTAGAAGATCTCCATCGCACATAGTCCGCATTACTAATGGTGAGATAAATTATATAAGAAAGTAAATATTTTAAAATAGATTTCTTTTTGTTTTAAATGTTATATTTTTATAGTAATCACAGTACGATCTCAACGGGCAACTGTCGCACAGTGGTTTTTTTGCTTTGCAATGATATCTTCCAAATAATATAATGCTATGGTGTGCTATAGACTTATTATCTTCATATATCAATCATTCCAATAACTTGGATGTCTGTTCTGGAGTCTTGGTGTGAACCCAAGAGAGTCTATTGGCAACTCTATGTACATGAGTATCTACAGCAATCAGCTTGGCACCGTATAAAACATGAGCAATCACCTTGGCAGTCTTAATCCCCACTCAAGGTAGTTTTATCAAATCTTGCACATCTACAGGGATGACATATCTATCTCAATGTCACGATAAAATCTCTGTAGTGGTAAATATATTTTTGGATTTAGATTTGTAAAGTCATATAGATTTGATCATATCGGTAAATCTATCTTTTCACATAGATATCAAGTCATCAGGATTTTTAACGAGATCAAATAGTCATAAAGTCACTTTATTTACCTGTTTATCAGTCGTCTGTGCCGATAACATAACAGCAAGCAATAGCTGGAAAGGTGTGTGATAAACCAGTTCAGTTTTGTTATCAGGGAACATCTTATACATCTCTAGCAGCTCTTTATTGATCTGTTTTTTGGTTTTTTTCATAATTTGGAGATATCGACAAATGTGGTATTAGAATGCGTTTTAATGATATAAAGATAATCTGATTTTATAAAAAAAAGCTATACTTACAAGGAAATATATAGATAGGAAATCTTGGGTTATAAGATGATAATGTATTATTATTTTATAGTATCATTATTTTCATATACTCCTATGGTTACAACCATGTCATCTCGAGCAAAGCGAGAGGTCTCAATAATAATAGATTAAAAAAGATCTACTATTGTTTTCGTGTAAACTTAATATTTGACTAGATAGTTGCTCTATAGAGCAATTTTTCTATTGCTGGAAGTTGATTACAAATCCTTTACCATATAAGTTCACTCTAGTTGATATCACAACTTAGTATAGTATCATCTCACCCCTACTCCACTAATTACAGAAATTTTGTTGTATCAACAACTGCTAGCTATCTCTTCAGCAAGTTTCATCAACTCTCATCAGATCCCCTGGTGCTGAGTTTTTTCGTTATCATCTCATCATATACGAGCCATCTGACCATACACATGCAACTCTCTTATTACAGCGGTATCACAACCCAAACCATCCAGTATCAAATTATCATCGCAATTACCAAGCTGCAACCTAGTAAATCAGTATAAATATCACATCTCATCTTCCCAGCTGATAAATAACTGTAAACCGTTGGTAGTTGGATAGACACGGACTACTGGATACACTTCCGAGCTTTTTGGATTGTCTCTTATCTCTCTGGATCTTGTATCCAGTGCAACCCAGCTTCTTACACTCTCGGTATCAAATCAGAAATCATCAAGCACAAAAGTCGTTTGAAGGGTTCAAAAATTTGAGATAATCTGATTATCTTCATATCATCCCATCTTATCCAAGATAGCTTTAATATTTTCAAATAAGTCTTTTTTATCTTTTACTGATACTTTGGATCATAGATATAGTTGATTGTAGTGTTGTCTTCTTGTACCAATATCTGACTGTGCAAACTCGTTTGATAGTTCGTTCTCTACGAGCTGTCTTAAATTGGTGACATAGTTTGATCAAACCGTCTCATCAGCTGGGATATCACGGACAAGTCTTTTGATCCTTGTGTATGGTGGGATGTGGTTTTTTAAAACAGTTTTTATGATATGTTTACTCTGTTCCAATGTGAGTGGTTTATACTCTCAGTTTTTATACATATCAAAAAGTGGAGTGTTCGGTATAACTGCAGTTGGGTAAAATTTTAGCTCATCAGGACAAAAAGCTGGATCAGTAAATGTGATTTGAAATGTTTGGATATCTTTTTCTACAGTAGATCCATAAAGTCATGGCATCAAGTGGATTGAGATTTTAAATCCATACTGTCTAAGTTTGTACATAGCCTGTCTACACTGATCTATACTATGACCTCTCTTATTTGCATCAAGTACATCATCAAACATACTCTGTATCCCCATTTCTATCCTAGTAACTCATATATCCCTCCAAAATACACAATTCGTATCAGTCACATACTCAGGTCTAGTTTCTAGTGTAAGTCATATAATCCTACTTCAAGCTGTTTCATTGAGTCTAATACTATCAGATATATCTTGTGGATAAGTTAAATTCATAGAATCCAGTATCTTTCACATATCTCTAATATTTTGCTGTTTACTTTCTGTATACTGGGAGAAAAATGTATCAAAATTATTGCAAGCATCATACAGTCACTTTATAAACTCTACTTTGTAATCATGAGGATAAACATCTCGTGTTCATCATAACACTATCATCTCTATCTTATCGGTAGGATGTCACGTCATACGAAGTGATAATAATCTATTATAAACTTGTTTATATGGATCAAAATTGTTTAGCAAAGCTCTCTGTGCTCATGGCTCTGTATTGATATAACTTTTGGGCATAGTTGCATCGTTTGGGCAAAATATACACTCACCTGGACACCAAAACGGCTTAGTGAGGACTTGTACTGGCACTATACCAGATATAGATCTAACTGCTCTTTTTTTCAAAAGCAACTCAAAAGATAGACTCTTTTCTATTTGTTTGTCCTCTACTAGATTCCAGTATATTTTCATGATATCTGCATTTGATGGCAATCAGTCCATCTTCACATACCCAGCATATTTTTTTCTGTACGACAAAAGATCGTCCTGCGTCGCAGAAGGCATAGATATCAGTCACAAAACTATATCCTCTATTGTCTGGATAGATTTAGGTAGGTTCATATTTGGGTGATATTACCAATCGTAAAATATAAAAAATAACGACTCAAATGCAAATAAGTATATATAAAATAAGTAAATAGTATAAATATATGAAGATAATAAGAAACCACCAACCACAAGCAATATATGATAATATTTTTGTAATTATTTGATAAAAATGTCAAAATCAAATCCATCTAACCCACATCAATTGGCTTGCATTTGTATAGGATATAAATTATATTTCGGATGTATTGGTGTATACCACCAAATTTATTTATAATCAATTTATTATCAAAATTATGGAAAAAATGGAAAAAAAAGTTGAAAACAATGGTTCTTCTTTGAACCGATCAGCAGCAATTTCAGTCTTATCACTTCTATTGTTAGGTTATCTAGTGTTTGGTGGTCTAAATAAGATAGTTGGTAATGCTATAGAAAAAGTAGAAGCTGAAAAAGTGTGAGGCATGGAAAACTATAAACTAGTAAAAGAGATTTATTCTAGCGAAGCGTTCAAAAATCAACAGAAGCAGGGTTTAGAGGCAGCTAAAACACAGATGTGAACTACTACTAACACTACAGCTACTGATACTACGACTACTGATACTACGACTACCGGTACAACTGCTACTAATACTACAGCTACTGATACTACGACTACAGCAAAAACAATAGATACTGCTACTATAGACAAGCTTAAATCAGAAGCGCTTATGAAATGAAATAAAGATGCTAAGATAATTGTATTTGAATATAGCGACTTACAATGCCCTTACTGTCAAAGACACTATCAAAATGGTACGCTCGAGTCACTTGTAAATAAGTATGAAGGTAATGTAGCAGTAGGATTTTTACACTTCCCTCTAAATATCCACCCTTATGCTCAGAAAGCAGCTGAAGGTTTGGAATGTGCTAGAGAAAAAAGTGATGAAATGGCATGGAAATATATAGCCGGTGTCTTTGGTAAGACTCTATCTTCTGAACAAATCATGTATGATGTTGCTAAAGAAATAGGTTTGGATGAAGCAGAATTCAAAGATTGTGTATCTAGCAGTAAATATGCTAGCAAAATATCATCTCAGATGTCAGAAGGTGCATCATTATTTGGCATCAATGGTACTCCTGGCAATGTAATTGTAAATACAGAAAACGGTGAGTATGTGGTAGTTGCAGGTGCTTATCCAGCTTCAGAGTTTGAAAAAACTATAGATGCTTGGTTAAAATAGTAACACAAAGTGAATAACACAAATTACAAATATATAAAGATGATCTGATCAACCATCAGGTCATTTTTTACTATAAAAAATATATTGACAATCTCTCTCTCTTTGTTATAAAAGTAATGCTAATTTTGGCAAAAAAAAGAAAAATCATTTATCATGAGTTCATTAACAGAGTTAAAAGTACAGCTTTCAGAAAAACAAGGTCAGTTATTAGTTAATTACAGAGATTTTGAGAAGGAAAAAAGAAAGGTAAAAGGATTAGATTTGGATCTTAAAATCATATTATGGTTATCAGGTATAAATTTCTTTATATCAATCATATTTCAATTTTTTAAAATTGAATCATATATGTTTGATAGCGTCGGAACAGAAAATCTGATGACTTACTTAGTAGTAAATATATATCTCAGTAGTCATGTATATAATCGAGATTGTATTTTTTATTGCATTCAAAGTTGATCCAGAAATAATCTATTTCTTTTTCTTTCCAAAAGAAAGGATTAGGTTAAAAAAATTGGAGAACAATGACTTCTCTGACTATCCTGTCTTACAGGATCTCTGGGACAAAAAACAATCTCTTCAAAAAGAGGTTAGTGATCTAGAGGATCGGATTACGGAGAAAGAAAATTATTTATCTGGGCTGGCAAACACTTGGATAAGTAGATGCTCTGATGAGGAAGTAAAAGACTTCATTCTGTACAAAATGCAGAGTGGAAAAGTTGATTAAAAAAAACCAAAAGCTGGGGTTGTTTACCTTGGCTTTTTTTCTTATATAAATTTTGATCAAAAAAAATCTGACTCCGTAAGCCTGATTCTGTTTTGGATACAATTTATCTTACCTTACATATAGTAAAGATTTAGCACCTCCCAAATAATTTGAGAAAGCTTGCATCAGCTTGAGGTTTGCCCCTCATATAGACATCATCTATATTGAGTATGTGTAGAGTAAGATACTCATCACAATATTTCACCTTTCTCCTGCAGAACTGCGGGATAGTATAATCTCTGTGGCACTTTCTTTTGTATCGTAGTACTGCGACAATCCAATCTCCGTGAGAAACCAGCTTTTTTTGATGTCAGGACTTTCCTTTGCATCACTACAATAGTATCCGAGTCAGATAGATCAGATTATAATAAATATACCATACATTACAAACAAAAAAAATTAAAAAATTATCGTTTTAGAGATCTATTTAGCTTATATTCTATAAACTCTTTCCATCATCACTTTATCAATCAGGTGTCATCATCGGGGATAGAAGTTGTAACTAGAGAAGGTATGTGTACTTGTGTTTTTTTTATAAATTTTACAATAATCTCGTGATCATTGGCAAAACCATGTTCATGATTGACAAAATATCCAGCATAATCGGACCTAAGATATGGAATATAAAAATTTTTTGTAAAATCGAGCTGTGCCGCTAAATCTATATACTTGGCATTATTTTGCCCTATAGCTCACTGTATAGCCACATATCATATATATGCCTTTACTCCAAATACTAAAAAAAATATAAAAAGTATGAAACAGATTGTTCTAATTATAGATAGGCGTATCTTATTTTGTGACATGTATGATATTAATATTAATATTTTTTTAGTATGTATATTATCCTATCTGTGCCATCTCATAGATCATAATGATGTACATATGTAAGTTCTAATTTATATGGATGAAGCAAAGATATCAACATACTATGCTCTTCAAGAGTGTACAACTTATATAACACCAATTTATTTCACTTTTTCAAGATATTTTTGGTCCAGGATAATAATTTATCTATGTATGCTACAGCTCTTATTGTAAATATATCTGGCTTAAAATCAGTAAATTTTAGATCCTCTACTCTAGAGCACAAGGTTGTGCAATTATATAATCCAAGCAAGGATATCATATCTTCTATAGCAGATATTTTTTTACTTATAGAATCAACTCATGTTAATTTGCTATTTGGAAACTTTATCGCAAGAGGCAACAAAGGAAATCATCATCATGTTCCTATATCACATATCTTTAGACCATCTAGTGGTATTATATTTGATAATTCCAAACTATCTAATATGTGTTTCTTATAAACTCACAGAGGGTCGCGGATGGAAGATAAATTGATCTGATTATTTTTATATAAAAAAATATAAATAAGCTGATGCCATTCTACTGGTATCTGATTCATATCCAATGTTTCCGTGAAGGAATAATAATTAGAACCTACCTGACCCTTTTTCATCACTTATTTAAGAAAACATACTTCATCAAGAAATAGATAATGACAGATAGAGCAACTAGTCATATAAGTATAAACCAGAAATAGTCCGGGTGATTTTCTAGAGGTATTTTTACATTCATACCATATATACCAGCTATAAAAGTAATCACTCATATAATAATCGTAAACATTGTCAACGTAAGTAAAGCATCGTTAATTCTTATATTCATCAAGCTATTATAGGTTTCTGCAAGTGAGTCTACATTCTCCTGCGTATCAGAAATAATTGAATGAATTTTTGTCCATCTAGATATAAGATCATCAAAATATACACCAAGTTTATCTTCATAAAAAGATGGTAATATTTCTACAAGTTCTTCCAGTACTTCCTTTTGTGTAAGAAAATTGTGCTTTATAAAAGATATATTTCTTTTCTTAAATAATAAGATAGATGTTATAGTACTATCTAGCGCCCTAGCAAACAATTTATCTTCTATAGAAATAAGATCTTTGGCTATATTTGAAAGTAATTTATTCATTTTGTCATACATTGTATCTACTATAAGATATAGCATATAGTATGGTGTAATTTTATAGTTTTCTAGATCGTTATTATGCCCTTGAGTTTCACGCTCAAATTGATTTATTAATTTAGTGATATTATTAGTTGGAAATCTAGTTACTGTAATCAGAAAGTCTTTACCTAAGATAATATTAAACTCGTTAAGCATATATTTAGTTTTCGTGGCATCCATCTTTGGGAAGTGCAAAACTATAGATATATGATCATTATATACGTCTATCTTATCTTGAGTGTTTAGTTCCATAAGATCTTCTGCCACGATCTCGTGTAGATTATAATCCTCTCATATCTGCTCTATCTCAGCGTTGGAAGGACTAACCATGTGTATCCACTTTACACCATCTATATTTATCTGATTTCCTGTGTCTGTCATCGTTATGATATGAATATAGTAAGATTTATTTTAATTTTTTACAAGTTTGTTTATAATAATTTATATTATATATACAAGAAAAGATAAGTTATTTAAAACTTAAAATATTTGATCGTAAGTCGTCCACATAAATACTACCATCAATCTAGGGTTTGATTTAAAAAAGACTTTAAACTAATATATTCCTTTACACAAAAACCATAAATGAGGAATTATAAAAAAGGGAAGATAAATATTGCATTCAAAACAGTAAATACACTACATGCCTACCATCTTCACTATATTTTCAAATAAGCAAACCACAGTCATACGACCCACTCATCAAGGTACTGGAGTTATGTAAATCTGTTTATCTTTATATCTACTATAATCAAATAGTATATCACCACACACTTTGCTATCTTTCATACCGTATCAGAAATCTACAAATATCTGATTAATACCAGAAATAGCATGATCGTTTATAAGTCATGGGACTCAAGTCGCAGAAAATACTATATCAGATCATCTACAGCCACGAATGATGTCATCACGGTTATCATCAATATCATAGACTTGTACATCTCATCATTGTCTCTTCAAGGATCGAGCAAGTGGTCTTCAGATAAGGTTACTTTGTCAGATTATAGAAATTTTTTTACCTTCAAAGTCATCTAGACCATAATACTTCAATAATTCTAATGTGCCAGTAACAGTTGCCGTATTTAGCTCTATCTCACCTGATCTGATCATACTCAAATGATCACTGTGTAGCATATCTACATCTTTATTTAAATCAATCCTATCAAGTATCTCTCGCTTATACATATAAAGATAGTTAGGCAGTGGGAGTTGGACTATGATACTTACACAGTTTGTGTCAGAATTTAGTCAATCTATGATACTCACGATATCATCATAAGTTAGTTTATTTTCAAATTGCTGTCAATAGACCTTCACTTCTAATCACACCTGCCTACCAAACTCTACTTTATTTTTAACAAAAACCTTTGATGCAGGGTCGTTTCATATAAAAATAATCGCTAAATATTTGTTATTAAAAAAACTATTTTTAAACTTGGATTTGAGTTCTTTTTTTTTAATATCAACTAAATCTTTGGCATAAAGTAATTTCATGAAATGATATAGCGAGTTAGTGTTAATAATTAAATACCGTAATATAAAAATATAAGCAAAATAAGGTATTTTACAACATGAAATATATATCTAATAAGTAATTTATTAATCAGTTCAAGATAAGTAATTATGATAAAACAAGATAATCAAGTATATATATCCTGTTCTGTAGATGGAAATAAGAGTTTTCAAGAGATAACTGCAGTAATGCTATACTCTATGGCAAAAAACCTCGATCCAAATAGATCAGTTTATGTTTATGTATTACATGAGCCAAAACACATATCTACGCTCAAGGGTTATTGTAAAGATATAAATAGTCAGTTTACTAATGTGGGTTTTGAGTTTGTGGAGGTAGATGAAAGGATATTTGAAGATAATAAGATACCAACTTATAACAACCTACCTATGTGAACTTATTATAGGCTATTGTTGCCAGAGTTAGTTGATAAAGATAAGATATTATATCTAGACTGAGATATATTGGTAAATAAAGATATATCTGAACTTTGGGATATAGATCTATGAGATAGCTTACTTGCTTGAGTAAAAACAAATGTATTGAAACCTTGGATGGAAAATATACAAGTAGATAATTATATCAATGCAGGTATGATGTTGATCAATCTAAAGTTATGGAGAGAAAATAATATATGATACAAATGTATAGAATTTTGCGTAAATTATCCTATGTGAATAACTGGTAAAAAAAAGATAATGTGAGATCAGTGCGCTATAAATAAAGTATGTGAAAATAAAATAAAATATATAGATCCAGCATACAATCAAACACCTATGTGTTTTGGATGAGAATTGGACTATAGTCAGCTGTGATATAATAAAAATAAGTACGATCAAGCTATAAAAAATCCGACTATCATACATTTTGCAGGCGTAGATAAGCCATGGAAATTAAACTCTCTGCATCCTTATAATAAATTATGGGGTAGATATCATAGTCAATTGACAAATAAACCAAACATATCTAGATATATCATACAAAGTATAACATCTCTCTGGAGTCTAAATACGCCTACATATCATCTTTATGTCAGAATAAAAAAATTTATCAAGTATATTGTATATAAATAAAATATAAAATATTTATAAAATAATCTGATATATATGCTATCCATCGTTATACCAACCAGATGATATTGACCAAAACCTATCGCTCTGATAGAGAGTATACTTCTTGATAGTTCTATAAATTGAGTAGTGTCAGAGATACTGTGTGTAGTAGAGTTTGATAAAACCACACTATGACGAGAAAAGATGATAGAAAAATGTAAAAAAAGTGGTATAATGCTAAAAGTTATCGCTCAATATGGCTACTGAGTGAGTGCTTCTAGAAATTATGGAGCTAGTATTGCTATTGGAGAGTTGGTAATATTTATAGATGACGACACAACTATATCAGAAGGATTCATATGAAATATGGTAGATGAATACAACATGCTCTACAAAGAGCATAAAATTGATATTATGTTATATCCTACGGTATTGCAATCAGATACAGATAGAGTTTATAGCAGGTGATACAGATATTATAATCGGTTATTGGCACGGCCAGTTGCTTTTGATAACATAAATAATCGGAAAGATAAGCTTCGGAGATGATTGATGATGGATAAACTATTTGCACCAAAATACGGAAATATAAAGCTATCGAATGTTATTTGTGTCCTTACAAGCAAAAAAGTGACAGATCAAGTGAAATTTGATGAAGATATGTTATTTGTATATGAAGATTTGGATCGAACTTATAGAGTATACAAATCAGGTCATCCTATATTTGTATCAGAACAAAATACGATCAAACACTATGAGTGATATAGGACAAAAATGGAACAAATGTATATATGAAACAAAGAAAGTATATACTATAAGACAAGACATAGGATATGGTTTGCTATAAAAAATAGTAATTTATGACAAAAGATCCTTTACTATATATGTTGATTTTGGATAAGCAACATATGGACTTTAGTGATGATATTGAGATATTCTGAAAAAAGATCACTACACTTATTAGCACGATGGAGAGGGATTAAAGATGGTTTGAAGCTTAGAAATCAGACTATATCATAGTTAGGTATAGTATATAATAAAGTAGTATCAGAAGCATGAAAAACACCACCTAGTGGGGTGGTGTATTATTTTTATAATAAAATAGATAGTTAATATTAATATGATAGGTTTGCAGGGGATCGAACCCTGGACCACTGGCTTAAAAGGCCATTGCTCTACCAACTGAGCTACAAACCCATAAATATTTGAAAATAATCTATAATCAAATCATAATCAAATATAAAAATCTTATATAAATCCTCTGAGCTTCTTATATATTCTTGTACTTATCTTTATATTCCCGTCTACTCAAGGAATTATTTTTTTGTTTATAAGGTTTACTTTAAATGTTCTTTTGGTTTTTCTATTGCTGTGAGATACATTTTGACCCGATGAGGTTCATCTCCCACTAAACATGCATATCCTAGGCATTGTATAATAAGGTTAATTAATAATAATTTTATGATAATCTGTTGTTTCTTATTCTTAATTATTTAACGATTCTTCCAATATTTAATCATTAGTCTCTTCTAGTGATCACGACTCTGTTGATTCTTCTTCAGCAATTATAGTTGTCTCTTCTTCTTTTTCTGTTATATTTGGCACTGCTACTACTACTGGTGATTCTAAATCATCAAGCACAGTGATTTTATCTCCAAAATTAAGATCTTTTACAAATATACCATCATCAAGCGTAGCAATATCTGATACATCTACAGTTATACTTGGTGGCAAATCAAGTGGTAACGCTTCCACTTGTACAAAGTCTTTAATATATTCAAGTTTACCGTCACTATTTTTCTCAAGAATACTAGTTCATTCAAATACAATACTAACACTGGCTGATACTTTTTCATCAGATTTTACCGCAAGAAGATCTACATGTAAAAGGAAATCCTTAACGGGATCAACTTGATAATCATGTATAAGTGCCAATCACTTATAGTCTCAACTTACTTTCACCACAGAGCTTCTACCAGCAGCTTTGTATACTTTCAAAAATTCATTTTTATCAAACTCCACTGGGATATTCTTTTCTAAACTCTTACCATAGATAATACCAGGTATAATGCTTTCCAATCTCAACTGGGAAGTATTTTTTGCAAATTTAGTTCTATTTTGTACTTTTAATTCCATGGGATATAATTTTATTTTGTAAACAAATTATTTGTAATAATCTTATATGATTTATCTAATTGTTAATCTTTGGGCTCAGTTTCGTCAGTTACATTTGAGTCAGAATCAATGTTGTTTGAATCTTTGGCGACTTCTGTTTTTATTTCTTCTACAACTTCCATCTTTTCCTCAACTATACCCTGCATGGTTTCTTGTGTGTGTTCTACCTCTTCTATGGTTGGTGTTACTTCATCAACTATCTCTGTTTTAATGGGTACTATCTCTACTCACCTATCTTCTTTCTTGATGAGCGACTTCATCCTTGCATCTTTACCTACTTTTGTTTTTTGATAATATAATTTTGATTTTCTAACTTTACCTTCATCAAGCAGGATAATTTTGTCAAATCTATAGAAAGATAATGGGTAGGTTTTCTCTATCTTTACGCCACTACTTTCGCCTATAACAGTAAAAGCACCATCATGATTATTTGGTCTATTGATAGCTATCACGATACACTTGAATTTCCAAACTCTTTGATTGTCGCCCTCTCACATTTTTTCATGTATTTCAAGAGATTGTCCTACTTTTAGATTGTAGTGATTGTATCATTTATTTTTTATCATAGATTGTATAAGTCCGTAATTCATTAGAATTGTATCGAATGTTATAAATTTTAAATTATTGTAAACAAATGAAGAGAATTATTTTATTCTGCTTCTTAGAGCCTCGGCTTTTCGTTTTCTCTGTTGTTCTAGTTCTTTTCTAAACTGCATCATTACAACCTTATCTACTCTATAGATAGCTTTTGCGAGTTTTCTTTTTGCTCATGTTCTAAGTCTCATGATATTTTATAATTATAATTAATATAAATTGTACGTAAAATTGTAGTAAAGTTATTATCAAATTAGATATACTAGATATATTTTTCTAGATCTTTAAGTCCTTTTGATTCCAACTTGGATTGTATCATTTCTTTGGTTATACCATATCTATCAAGCCTATTTTTAGCTTGTTTTTTGGTCTTATATATCCATTTTGGTACACCGAATCTATCAGAAACTCCAAATTTTTGCTCTTTTTTTAATATATTAAAATACCAACTATAAGCTTTTTGTATTCTTTGTCTAGATTTTACTCTAACTCTACCCTGGTTATACCATATACGATGGTCATAAGTTTCTGCTATTCCTTTACTCATTTTGTGATATTTATCGGTTTAATTAAATATATGTATTATAGATAGGTTAAATATATGGATATAATCAGATTATTTTAATTTTGTTGTATAATTTGACACTAATCTACCAGAGATACTCACTTTATCAATCAGTTTATGGCTGGTTTAAGTAGTTGATATCATTCACTAGATGTGACAAACACAAGGTTTAAATATACATTGTCCAATTTTATTATTATCAATCTATTTGTAAGTTTAATATCTTCTTGTGTATTTTCAAATGTTACGTCTATGTAATTATAGTTATCGACAGATCAACTTCACGATGACAGTATAGTGTATCAAGATCAGATTTTATTATATTTGTCTAGTTCTTTTCTCGCATAGGCCTCAAATGATATATTATCATTATCTGTGTATATAATAGCTGATAAAGTGTCATCTTGGTTATAAAATACAAAGTCAGATGGAGCAAATTGCGATTGATTATCTAATTTTCGATAAGTATTGTCGAAGTATATTTTATATAGATCTCTTTTACCAACATATGTATATCATAAAGGTATATATTCATTGATAGTATCGCTATCTATAAGATCTTCTAGTGTTGTTCAAGTATCTCAAATTCAAGTACTATTATCTCATGTTGTGGTATTGATATTTAAAGTATTGTTTTTATTGCACCCTACTAAAAATATAGAAGTAAGCACGATAATAGATAGTAATACTTTTTTCATGTTGTGGTATTTAATATATCAATAGCCAAATCTATATTAATCTAACCATCTAATCAAATCATGTCTAGTTTTAATTTTATAGATACTTAGCGAGATAAGCATTGGCTTTGTTTGCTTCTGCATTTCTATGTGACTCTTCTTTTTTCTTTACTGCATATCATTGACCAGTGTAAGACTCAAGCAATTCTTTGGCAAGTTTCTTGTACATAGGCTGTCCTTTCTTACTTCTAGCAGCTTCAAGTATCCACTTACAAGCATGAAAATATCTCCTACTACCTTTTATTTCAAGTGGTATAGCATATACCGCACCACCAATTCTCCTAGACTTGACCATCACATTTGGAGAGCTATTTTCTACCGCTGTTTCCCATACCAAAAGCGGATTGGTGTGTCAGCTTGCTTTTATCTCCTCCAAAGTATTGGAAAATATCTTCCTTGCGATATTTTTCTTTCCACCTTTCATGATAAAATTTATAAACTTCTCTTGTTTATCATTGGTTGATGGTAAGCTAAATAGGTCTACTTTTTTAAATTTCTTTGCCATGATATGTATATAATCAGATTATAGTAAATTTATATTAATTAACGACATCTTAAGTAACTAAACTAATTTTTATGTTGTCTTTTTCTTTGGTCTTTTGGCTCCATACAAAGATCTTGATTGATTTCTACCTTCTACTCAACTCAAGTCAAATTTACCTCTTACACAGTGATATCTTACTCATGGTAGATCTTTAACTCTCCCACCTCTTACCATTACTACAGAGTGTTCTTGGATATTGTGCTTTACACCAGGTATATAAGATATGACCTCGATACCATTGGACAGTCTTACTTTGGCTACTTTTCTCTGTGCTGAATTTGGTTTTTTTGGTTTAGCAATATATACTTTCAAACATACACCTCTCTTGAAAGGAGAAGGACTTTTTATTTTTTTGTTCATTTTCAACTTATTTACACCAAATTGTAAAGCTGGCGCCTTAGATTTGAAGTTTTTTTTAGTTCTTCAATGTTTTAGTAGTTGGTTAATAGTAGGCATATAATATGATGATTTTATTATAAATAGCAATCTATATGACTGGAATTAGTAATTTTTGATTATAAAAAACATATCTGAATATCCAGATTGAACTATAATAAAAAAAACATTTGCTTTTTCAAGAAAAAATTATGGAACTTTTATATAAGTAGATAAATATATGAAGATAGGCCAGTAAGCTAAATTTATTTTTTTAGTGAAGTATATACATTTTCTTAACGCCAAAAATACATAAAAAATATAATAAAAAAAGCAAATTTACAGATTATGTTTTCTCTTATATCATTCTGGCAAGTCTTTAATATATGTGATCTGGCGATTTTTTAGTTTTTCTATTGTATCATATGGTAGATTTAAATCTTCTTGTTTTAATCACCTATATCTAAGTCTTTCTTCAAGATTTTTTAGAGCTTGATCAAATACATCTGCACCTGCTTTATTTGCTTTGGACATCTGATCTATCCAAGCATCAGCTATCACTCAAGCAGCCTTTCATATCGATGCATTATTACTTGATTTAAGTTTATTTGTTGCTCTGTTTACAAGATAATCAAATATAATAGGTTGATATACCCTCCATTTTTCTTTCCTACTTAGCTGGTTAATTTTTATATGTTTACGAAATTTAAAATATGATAATAGTCAAGCTCATATGTCGCCAAATTTTTTTAGAAGTTGTCATAAAACTACATCACCACCAAAATCATCCATCTTCTCAGCAAAATTTGCGAGTTCAGTGTGTGATTCTTTCAATTGTACGTAAGCCTCTAAGTCGTTTATAGCATCGTTGAAAATCCTGCTATTGTTGGTAGACAATAAATCGGAGACATCTTCTCATGCATCTTCTCTCCTTTTTATCTCTACTTGTCTTTGGATAAAGTTATCTATATTTTCAAATCAAGCCATAATCAAGCTAACAAGTAATAAATTAAGTTATAGATACTAATCGCCGCCAAATAATCTTCTGATCTCATCTTTAAACCTATGGAACATTGAGCTACCATTGATAGTCCTAAGTCACTCTTCTAGTTCACCAAGATAAGATCTCAGTAGCTGATCATCGTCATTGCCTCAGATATTAAGATTGGACAGATACTGATGGTTTACGATATCTTGTTCTGCTTGATCAAGCTCCAGTTGATTCTGATCTCTCTGCTGTATGAGCCCATCTCTGTCTATCTTTAAATCATCGATAATGTCATGTAAATCTCTTCAAGTTGCTCACCTACCTACTGCTCCATGATGCGCAGTGTGTCCAGCTAAGGATGCACGTAAGTTGGTTACAAGATTGTCGTTCAAAATTCTTTCAGACTCTGCATCTGATAACTCTGTAGTTTTTTGGTTTAGTGCTTGTTGTGCTAGTGCTATTTCTTGATTTTTTAAATTTAGTTGCATATGTAAATTATTTGCATCTGCAGCAGTTGTAGCCGTTGTTAGATCGTTCAATATGGTAGTTCTATCGTTTATTAGATTGTTTAAGTTTGTTTGAAGTGTCGTATTTTCAGCGGTCAATCTAGGTATAGTCACCGTAGTAGCAATTTGACTTTTGGTCTCAGCATCTGTGATCTTCTGTCTTATATCGGTACCATCAGTGATTGCAGTAGTAAGTTGAGATATAGTCTGATCTATATCACTTATCCTGTTATTAAGAGAATTGACCAAAGATTCGTAATGAGCTTTCCTATTGTGCGCATCTGATAAAGTAGTAAGAGTAGAAGTTCACAATCACATAGCATGTCTATTATTATCTCTATCTGTTATGATCTGACTTACCCTCCTCATCTGTCATGTTATCCTTCATCTAGCGATAGCTCTGGCGCGACTTCTGCCCATCCTTTTGGTTCTATTTATATCACCAATCAATCATTCTATATCTATAGGGGCTAGGCGATAAGTAGCAAGAAGTTGATTCAATCTTGTTATAGTTATATTATTTGGTGTATTAAAATGTGTAGGTGTCATTTTTGTAAATAAAATAATTAAATAGTTATAAACTAATAAAAATTATAATAAATGTTAATTTATTGTGGGGGTATATTTTCACATTTCTTTCCCAGAAACATACTTTAAAGTATTGCGATCCAACAATCACCACTTGTTACCTAATCTAACTTCCAAGAAGTCTCAACTTTTTCTTATTTCATCATATATATCCGGGGTAAGTAACGTTCAGGATTCATTTACTATAAAGTATTGATATACGGATCAATCTGTTAAATCTTCAATAAAATATCTTCATTTTCACATATCTCTCACTATTTCGTAATTATGCTCCCATTTTATTTTCCTCTCACCTTTGAAACCAGGATCGCATGACATACTAAATAAACTACATAATGATAGAGCAATATATAGTTTCAATCTACTTAATTTATTGCTTCTTTTTCAAGTATTAATATTATTTTCTGATTTATCCACTCTATTTTTAATCATGTGTTAAACAAAAATATATAAATTATTAATTAAACATACCTCGTATCCAAGAAGCACCAGCTCAAGCTAAAGATCAAGATATGCTTCATTCAGTAAGCCAAGAACCAAAATAAGTTAGTATTAAAGTTCTTAGCATAGGATTGGCATTCAACACAGCTTGAACACTTTCAGAAGCTCTTCAAGCTAGTTGTGGTATGTTATCAATAGCTCGATTTGCTAGTCATTTAACTCGATCACCAACTTGTATGCCAGCATAGCTTACAAAAGTAGCTATATCTTTTGCAAGTTTAGAAACTCATCAAGCAATTACTTCACTATACCATTTCGCTCACTCTGTTATCAATCGTGCCCTAAGATCACCTTGTACAGTATTGATTCATGTTTTTACCTCTGAATACAGCTTCCTTGCAGCTGGGTTGATTGCATTATTTCGTATATCTTTGGATAGTTCCACGACAGAGGTTTTTCAGTTATGTCATGTTACAACCAAACCAATCATCTCTATACTTCACTGAGCTGTTTTTCTTACTATATTGTACAATCAATTTCATATATCGTTTATAACATCTCCAGCTTTAAGTTTAAACAGTTCGTATAAGTGGGCATATTGTATATTTTCAGTTCTTCATATACCATCAGGTATAATAGGTAGACCATTATCTCATATTGAAAATATATCCTCTGGTAGTTTACCTTTGAACTCTACATAAATCGGTTTATTATTATTGTCAGCATAGGTCAGACTATTTAGTGCTGTTGCAAGAGCAGTTATTTGATTTTTTAGATTGCCCTCCCAAGCGCCTATCTTGCTAAATATATTATTTATGGGACTCAATCCAGATGAAAATAATTGTGATATAGTACCATTATTATTATATAATGTTAATTTGGATCCACTATAAGAAAACGGTCGTGAGTTTTGTATCTTTTCCTTATCCTCTACTTTTGTGGTAACCTGTTTTTGAGTAGTTTTGTTGACTGGATTACCTTGTGTATCTTTTTCTACGCTAGTAACGGTTTGAGTTGATGTCTCATATTTGTAAAAAGTATCATCATCTATCTTACCTACAGACATATCAAATAGTTTGTTCAAACCAGTACCAAAAAGTATAGCATCTTTATAAGAGGTGAATGAAAATGGAACCTTATTTCCACCGAGATATCTTGAAAAGTCCACAATGAGTTTATTGCTATCTCACACCAATGGAACTTTGTATCAACTATTTTGGATATAGATATCATTACCTTTTTTAACTATCTTCAAATCATTGGCTCCACTTTCCGATTTTGCTTCAAGAAATCATTTGATAAATTCGTCTTTCTCTGTTTGATTTATCATATGATTTAGTACTTTATTTAGCATAGCCTCATCTTCTTTTTGTAGAGCGGTGTTTACTCCATAAGGAACTGCTTCTATAAGTCATGCTTGTTTCAATGTAGTTTCTAAAGCGGTTTTACCAGCAATAGTAGGTATATCGTAATGATAATTTTTGGTAACCTTACCATTGGCATCTACTATACTATCTTTTTTCATGATCTCTTGATCTACAAGAGCTTCCATGTCAGCAACAACCTTTAGGCCTGGGTTACTTTTGAAAAACTCTTGTTTTCTGATAGCTAGATCTTTTTTATATAATTTTCGATAATCATCAACTTTGGTTTTTAATAAGTTTGGATCTTTTAGTATACTACCATCAACTTGCAAATCTCATACAAGATAATCGTTTATAATTTTATTTAACTCTCACGGTTTCTGTTTTTTGTATGCACATAGCACAGATAGTAGTACATCTTTTCAAACAGGGATATTGTTTGACAGCACATTTTCATAGAAATCGTTTGGATTGACATTTGCATCAGCAAAAAATTTATCTGTATCAAAAGCAAACTGACCATTTTCATATCATAAATATCTCGTGAGATCTTCTGGTTTTTTAAATCATGTAAATATACTCTCCATAAGGGCTTGTTTTCAAACTGTTTGATTGAGCTGGCTGTTTGCAAGTTTGCTTGCATCTTCCTTGGAGATTACTCATGGGATAGCATAAGATCATCACTTATAAAATTTAGTTAGGAAACTTATAGGATTTTCTCATGTCGCCATAGTGATACCAGCATAAAGTCATCATAATTTCAAAAATGTCTTGGCACTAAATCCATCTTTGATAAGTCGCTTAATGCCGTAAAATAATGCAGCACCAGCTCAAATCATAGCAATAGTTTTTGCTTGTTTCGGAGTAGCATTGGTGTACTGAGTGATATAGTTCGTAACAGCTCACTCTGCTCACATGGCTTGAAATTCTTCTGCAGTAGGAGTTTCTCAGTTTTTAATTTTTTCTTTTCAAGACTTCTTCAATGCGGTTAATTGCGCACTTGGTTTATTTGGAGTATTAGCTGGTTTATCTATGATTATATCGCCATTTTCGTCAAACTTTGCCGATGGTAGACTCGGGATTGCACTAGTTCATGACTTGGGTGTAGTGATGCCAAGTTGTTTTTTTATCTTTTCCATGTCAGCTCTAAATCTATCTATCCTTTTGATAGCTTTTCTTATCTTCCTATCATCTCATCATATTCATAGAAATCCACGACTAACTTTACCATCTTCTACTCTATCAGCTATATCAGACAACCCTGTGTAATTTTTTAAATCTCACTCTAGTTGTGCAAGTTGTAGTCTTACATCTTCTCTTGTTTCTGCTGTTTCAGTATAGTATTTTGATGTTTTAAGTTGTTGAACTTCATTTTTTAAATTAGAAATCTCTTTGGAGAGTTGTTCTGTAGTCACTTTAGATACATCAAGAGTTACGTGATTTACACTCTCACCAGGCGCAGAAATATTACCTGTAGCATTTTGCTCAAGTATTTCAGATGCATATATGGATAGATCCAACCTTTTCATAATAAATCTTTCATTGGTAAATATATGGTATCAAAACTATAGCAAAGTATAAATTATTACAATTATAATCAAGGTAGCTGATTTTGTCAAATATTGTTTGATATCAGATTATAAATAGTTATATTGTCGAAATATATAGATAGCAAATATAAAAATATATAGATAATAAGATTAAAATATGGATGAAATAGATAAAAATAATAATATAGAAGATAGCTCGCTTTATCCTAATGCGCAAGATATAAAAAAACAATTTGAAGAGTTAAAAAGTAGACTCCAAACTAGTGAAATCAGCGATCAGCCATCTCAAAAACAATCGATTAACAATATGATCTCCAACTTAGAGAGGTTTATAAATGGTGAAAATATCAATATAGATAGGGCTAATAAGTTACTCAGAGAAATAAATAGTCAGCTCGATAAACAAAAAATTAAACTTGACAAATCAGAAATTATTAAAAAAGATAATATTAAGGTATGAAAATTACAAGATGTAGATATATCTAATATAAATAATCAGAAAGAGATAGATCAACAAGTAAAACATATTGCTGATATAACGAGAGATGGTTATAACCAAGAAGTATCAAATGATGTATTGGATATATGAGAAAAAATACCTTGGTTCAAGCGACTTGTAGACAGAGCTCTTTAGTACAATAATCATTATACCGCTTCAATAAGCTCACCATGTCAAAAAATATATAAGAATCCAAATACTAAATGATGATATTTGAATTTTATAGGCAAGAAATGACTTGGTTAATAATATAAGTATAGATACTTCAGACTATAAATCTTAAATTTAAACTATAAAATAAATAATAGATAAAAATCAGATTATATTTATATCAATTATAACTAAATAAATAAAATGATAAACTGGATACTAAATAAAATAACTTGAGATTATAATGAAAAACAACTCAAGAGTATAAATCCGATCGTATGAGAGATCAATATATGGTATGAGAAATATAAATCGTTATCTGATAATGAAATCAAAGCAAAAACTGATGAGTTCAAACAAAGATATAAAGATGGGGAATCTTTGGACGCATTACTACCAGAGTGATTTGCAGTAGTAAAATCAGCCTGTGAAAGGATGTTGGGGATGAAGTTGGATGTAAAAGGCAAAGAGTTGGTGTGGGATATGTTACCATATGATGTACAGCTTATATGAGGAATAGTACTACATCAAGGTAAGATAGCGGAGATGAAAACTTGAGAGGGTAAAACATTAGTTGCTGTTGCTCCAGCGTATTTAAATGCACTGACTGGTAAAAGCGTGCACATAGTGACTGTCAATGATTACTTAGCTAGTCGCGATGCGGAGTGGATGTGATATCTATACAACCGATTGGGTCTCACTGTATGATCTATCACAAAGCACACTCCCCTACAAAATCATAAAATAGAATATGAAAAAGATATAGTTTATGTAGAAAATACAGAGTTGGGTTTCGATTATCTTAGGGATAATCTAGAAAAGAAAGTAGAAAATAGAAGGCTTATGAATAGATGACTTTTTTATGCTATAGTTGACGAGGCAGATAGTGTATTGATAGACGAAGCTCGTACACCTATGATCATATCACAACCAAATAACGATCCTATAGATAAATATGTGCATTATAGCCAAGTTATCAGAAATTTAGTACCTAGTGCAAGCAAAAAGAAAGTGAGTAAGTGATTTTTGGCTGAGATGTTAAAAGATAAAAAAGATGAAGATAATCAGGATGATTGAGGTGATTATTTTATAGACGAAAAAAGCAAATCTGTCTCGCTCACGGAACACGGCATAAGCAAGCTGGAAAACATGCTAGGCGTAGAGCATCTATACAGAGATCTTGGATATGAAGAGATACATCATATAGAAAATGCATTATTGGCAAGATGAGCTTATGAAAATGGTAAAGATTATATAGTGCATGGTAATGAAGTACTTATAGTTGACGAGAATACAGGTAGAACTATGCCTGGTAGAAGATTTCAATGATGACTACATCAAGCCATAGAAGCCAAAGAAGGCATATCAATAAAAAATGAAGCAAAGACAATTGGTAGTATAACATATCAGAACTTCTTTAAATTGTACGAAAAAATCAGTGGTATGACCGGTACCGCCCTAACAGAAGCTGAAGAGTTTGAAAAAATATACGAATTGGAAACAATATCTATACCTACAAACAGAGAGATATTAAGAGTAGATAGGAACGACAAGGTTTTCTTTGACCAGAATGCAAAATGGAGCTCTGTAGTGGATAATATAAAATATTATCATGAAATAGGTCAGCCTATCTTGATATGAACATCCTCAGTATATACATCAGAGCTTGTATCGGAATTACTCAGAAAACAAAATATAAATCACTATGTCTTAAATGCAAAATTTCACGAACAAGAGGCTGATATAGTTGGTAATGCAGGTAAGATCTGATGAGTGGTGGTTGCTACCAATATGGCTTGAAGAGGTACGGATATCAAGCTTGATAAAGGATTGAATGAGAAACTTGCGGAAAATTATGCTAAGCGAGTTGCATCTGAAATAAAAAAATGAAATAGTGTACAGCTAGATATAAACAGTAAATATGAATATGATTTGATTATGTCAGCTTTGGAAAATATAAGATAATAATAACTAAGAAGTGAAAATAGTAATATAAATAATTATGTATAATATAAAAGAAAAGATAAGTAGGCTATCTATAGATCAGGCTCGCACTAGATGACTTAATTTCATACCTATATTTGGTGGAGTAAAGATGATATGAGAGATATTGAGATGAAAACAATTTATATCAAACAAAGAAACTACTTATATATGACACATACTTGCCAGCACATGACAATTGTGAACTTATACCGCTTGAATAGCACATACATATCTACTGTATAAAGAGTGATGAGATATCGATATAGGATTTTTAATAAATCTACTGTGATCAAGTAGTCTTATATTAATTGCCAAAATATGACATGGACTAGGTATAAGTAAAGAGCTATTTGATACTCTAAAGACTAGTATAGACAAGTCATCTAATTCAAGTAATGATATTATAACTATCAAATTGGATAAAAATACACTCTATAAAAAAAATACATATAAATAAGATATAATAGAAAAATCAATACAAAAAATACCGTAGAGAATAATATATAAAAATTATCCAAATGGATGTATCTCTAGGTTTAAAGATTTTACATTAAAATACTTTTTTCGATATTTAAGTCTTTTGGATTTTAAAATAGGATCTGGAAC
This sequence comes from Candidatus Absconditabacterales bacterium, assembly GCA_039809405.1. GTDB lineage: Bacteria > Patescibacteriota > Gracilibacteria > Absconditabacterales > Absconditicoccaceae > JBDHUX01. The sequence continues at coordinate 11,324 of JBDHUX010000001.1, read as the reverse complement.
TTTTTTACCAAACCAAATATATAATAAGTTGTCAGATATCACCCTAACACAATATCTTTTAAAAACTTTAAGTATAGGATTTTTATATTTATAGCAATATATATTGATTCATAATTTATAATAATGAGTAATAATTTTTTTTGCGCTTGTATATAAAGGGAACAATCACCTAGCATGTTTATAGTCAATTCATGGTAATCCAAAATACCATTCTATTTTATTGAAATTATTGTCATCCAAATAATATTCTAAGTGCATATAAATCATATCGTCTTTATTGTTATTGCTTCAATTTGATAATATATTTTCTATATTAAATTGTCATGATTCCATGAGAGATTTTTTGATAGCCATATCCAAGCTATAGTGAGCGCCCAGTGAAGTACTTATTTTACTGTTTTTCCTAACAATACATAAGACAACTGGTATAGGATTATCAAGTTTTAAAATAAATAACTGTACATCGAATTCAGCAAGGTTGTATTTTTTTATTCGTGCAGAGATTTTTGCATTTTTATTGATTATATATATTCCCGATTTTAGTAACCAAGATAATACAAATGTATCTCTTTCTATAAGTTCGAATAGAGCATTTTCAATTGCCAAAGTATAACTTATATGACATGCCATGCCATTAGAACTAGTATTGATGTATTGTTTATATGGATATGGATAAAATAGTAAGTCTCAAGGGATTCTGTAATTGTTCTTAGTATATAAATCAATTATATCATATAAATCATATGCTTCTTGTAAAGCAAATTTTCATATATATAATTCAATAATATTTTTCGCTATAGCTATATCCTCTGATATAGATACACTTGGAACAATTCATGCAGAAAATCTTTCTAAAACCTCAGATAAAGATTTTTGCACAGATGCTTCCTTGATTTTAGAAACTCAACTTCATGCAGACTCAGATAGGGCTATATTGTTATTACTATGTAAATACTGTAGGGAAATAAGAGAATTGCTTTTCCAGAGATTTCATTCTTTATAGGTATCTATGTATATAGAATGAGCAATTAAGTCATTTTTATTATTTATTGAAATATTTTGAAACTTTGAAAAAAATCAGCTATTTCCATATAAAGAAATATCATATTTTCTATTTATTTTATTTATAATGTCTCCATTAAATCATATTAATCGTCAAAGGATATCATTTGGTTTATTTTTTTTGAATAAATCTTGGTTAACTATAAATATTTTCTGATGTAATGTACTTAAGACTATCATGGGGATGTTAAAAGCTATTTTATCAAAACATGGTATATAGTTTACATACATATTTGGAAGGTGTAATCATTTATATTTTTTATTTATTATATCTAAAATACTATCAAAATCTCCATTTATAGCTATGAATTTCCGATCAGATAGTTCTATAATGCTCTTAGAGAGCTGATCTACTATAATAATACTCATAAATATAGATAGTTATGCTAATAAAATTAAGTGTGTTATCATTAAAGTTTCTGTATCAATAAAAAAGATTTTTATTTTATTCAATATTTCGTTGTAGTTATAACCTCACAGCTCAAGATATCATCTTTCACTAAAAAATAACCTAAATAATAATGATATTGCGCCCGATTCTAGTAATAAAAAATGATATCATTTATTTCAATATTTTTTAAATAATAAAGATGTGTCAGATATTAGTATTATTATGGCGTTGTAACTATCCAAATTTACTCAATCCATAGGTATTATAGAATCTTTAAACAGTTCAAAAATATTGGGGGTATTATACTGATACATAACATTATTATACTTATCTGTAATAATTACTAAGTTATCACTTGTTACAATGATTTGAAATACACTATAAAATCATCATCATGATCAATATAAAAGATGCCCATCGTGTTGAGTATTTATATATTTCAAAAACTGATAAAGAGAATATAATTGGATTGAGTTATATTTTTTGTACGCCAATCTAGTAGATGATGATATTGTACTTCTTTGAAGTAATACACTACGAAGATCTAATCACTCTATATCATTAAATAAAATATATTTATTAATTATAGATTTGTTAATTATATTAGCTAGACCATATGGTTGTAAACTATATAAGTCATTGATATCTTCTTCTGTAACATTTGATCTAAGTTTAAAAATATGATTTACATAATTGTTGAAAGTAAACGATTCTACTCCACTTTGATACTTATAAATATCTAATAAAATTTTATATTTGGTAAATAATTTTATGATATCCTTATTTATTTCATAGATATCTAGTGTCTCTTTGCTGATATAAATATAATTTATAGCATAAACTAAAAAATTATAGATCTTTTCAATAAAATCAATTATAATTCTCTGATCTCAAGATAGAATAATAATCCTACCATCTTGCTTAAAGAAATGTGTAGTTAGATTATATCTATACATACCTATGGATGTGTAATAAAATTTTAATAACTCAGGTTATTTTTAACCATTAAAATCTCATATGGTTCCATAAAATGAATTGCTTTCAGTACAGTTTGTTGTGGGATTAAAATAGGATTAGGACGAGGTCGTATAGGCTCATAAATAATAAAATTATTATCTTGATCTAATCCTGTAGTCAATACCATATGACCAGCCGGTTTATCATCATGATCGGAAATATTATGTAAAATATTATAATTCAATCAAAGTAAGAATAAAGTAGTTCAATTTTCAATATCTTGATTACTTTTTATTGATTGTAATAAATCTTTATCCATCAATTCATATATAAATTTAACATCACTGTTTGCTAATTTACTTTGTAGATCTAGATCAACCATTTCCATTGTGTCTCACTCTTCAAAGTGCCAAGTAGTTCAATCTATGTATTTGTGTAATATGGGATTCATATATTTTTTATATATATCAACCATTTTTTTTTTATCTAAACCATGCAGTATATATTCTCAATCAGATCTAATCATACCAGAAAATAATGTAATATCAAAATAAGATCTTTCCAAGAATAGGGCTATTTCATAAATATTTAGCACATCTCCAAACTGTCATTTACCAAATTTAACTACTGCAGATAGATCAAACATATCTTTGGATCAAAAAAAAGTATCATAAAAATAGTTTATAATTCATACCATACAAGTCAATGAACACTGACCAGCATATCCCATAGGCATAAAATCTTTAATTTTATAAGAGTTTTTCATAGTCTTTTAAAGTAAGTTAAATCATAAAAAAGTACAAATAATAATTATTTGTACTTTTTTACTATTTTTCTGCTAAGCAGCGATAGATGTTTGATCTCAATATTGTTCAGTATTATTGGATTTACACTTATTGCAAGCGCTACAGGCATGGGAGCAATTATGAGAATTACATCAAGGCATTTCAATAGTCAAAATATCAGTTATTTCTTCAATTTTTACATTTACACCTTCTTCTTCAAGTCTTTCCAAGAGAGTTAATTCTTTCGATCCTGATAATATAGGAGTTCCTTCAGATTGAAATTTATCGAGCAAATCTGATTGCTCTACTTTAAATATAGCCATAATCTTTAAAAATAAAATAGTAAATAGTATATTTTAGTACATATACTTCTATAAATTAGATACAAAAAGATTAACCCATAAAATCCATATAAATATTTTTGTCTAAAAATCAATAGATAAATCAATAAAAAAAACAGACTATTTTCAAGTCTGTTAATTGTGAAATATATGTAATAATAATATGGTAATTATCTCTTGCTCCATTGAGGTGATTTTCTTGCTCATCTAAGACCTGGTTTCTTTCTTTCCTTTCTTCTTGGATCTCTCATCAGTAATCAGTAAGGTTTGAACATAGGTTTGTTTTCTGTATTCATCTCCACAAGAGATCTTGCAAACGCAAGCTTGATACTATCGCTATGTCATTTTATACCTCATCAGTTTATCTTTATCTCTGCATCAAATCTAGAAGATGTATCTTTGCCAAGAACTATAAGCGGATATAAAGCATTTTCATATAGATAAGTGTTGCCACCAAAGTAATCTTTCATGCTTATGTCGCTGCCATTGGACTTGGTGATAGTAAAATTACCACTACCATTTGGGGTGAGCTTCACAGATACAGTTGATCTATTTCTCCTTCATACTGCATATATGTATTTTTTATCTGACATATTTATGATACTTTTATAAGATTTAAATTGTTGTAGGTATGATCTGGTCATATAAACATCTTGAGCATTTTCATTTTCTGATCTCTAAGTTTATTTTTTGGTAGCATACCTCTCACAGCATACCGTAGAACTTTTTTTGGGTCTTTTTTAAATAATGTATCTAAGTCTATGCTTTTTACATTACCTTTCCAACCGCTATATGTGTAGTAAAGTTTTTGTTTTCATTTATTTCAAGTCCATTTTAATTTGTCTACATTGGTAACTAACACAAAATCACCAGTATTCCAAAACTCGCAATAGTGAGCCTTTTTCTTTCACATAAGGATATCAGATATAGTCACAGCAAGTCTTCATAATGTCATATCTTCTGCATCTATATGATACCACTGGAAGTTTTTATGCAATCGACCCGGATGCACATAAAGCGTTTTGTTTAAGTCTTTTCAAGATAGTTCCATTGTATTGTATTTCAAAGTTAAAATTTAGTTGTGCTGATCTATAAAGATTAGATTATTTTATATCTATGTCTATAATTATAATAATAAATGATATGAAGATAATTAGCCTATTTTTACTAGTACTTTTTCCGCACCATCTCATTGCCTATATCATGCTTTATATATAGATACAAATCAAGATCTGTTATCTTTGGAAAGCAATCTAGGTAAGATATCTTTTGATACTTTTTTACCCTCGCTTTCTGTTCGTATAATACTTTTTATATATCTTATAGACTCCCTATCAAACCCTTTATCGTCATACTTGTCAGACATCCCTACAAGTCTTGCAAAAAAATGGTCAGCATAAGCTCTAAGTACTTTTGCTCTTTTCAAAGTGGTCATGATTTGACCTTCTCTGATTAAGTTAGTAAGCAAAGTCCTAAGCACATTTGATCTTTTTTGCACTCACACTTCAAGCTCTATAAGTCTATTTCTCTGATGCCTCATTTTGGTAAATTAATATGTATAAGTAATGTCGTATGTTCAATAAATATAAGGATAATTTATTATTTTGTTATTTTTTTTGCTACTGGTTTTTTAGTTGTTGTAGTTTTATTGGTAGTTGGTTTTTTAACTAAAGTTTTTTTTACTTTCTTCTCTTCAATATCTGTTTCTTTCTTAGTTATAGTTTTTTTTGTAGAGCCTTTACCTATATTTACAACTTTCAAAACTGTTTGGTATGATCTATGTCAAATAACTCTTTGATATCTATTTTTTCTTTTGAATTTCAATACTCTAATTTTTTCTCACTTAGTAGATGCCTCTACAACAGAAAATGTGACATTCGTATCTTCTATATAAGGAGTACCTATAGTAGTGTCTTTGCCATCTTCATCACTTATGAGTAGTACATTATTGGTAACAAAATTATCACTATCAAGATCGATTTTGTCGACGACAATAGTATCGTTCTCCCTCACAATATACTGATGTCATTGTAGTTCTATCACAGCAAACATGATGTTATTTATTTTCAATTATTTAAATACGGTATTGTACAAAACAAAAATAATCTGAGACTAGATAGTATGGCATTTATATAATATGACACAACCTATGCTAGAGTCTACACAGTAAAATTATGTTATCTTACCAAGTTGAGCAAGCATGTTATATTTCTTTTGATTTTTCTTATATAATCCACTAACTATAGCTTTAAGTCTAAAGTACCTTCTATTTGAAGGAAAGTCTTTAGAAACATTTTTTCTATACCATTTGGTTCAGTAATGTCTCTGTTTTTTGGCATAATCCAAGATATGAGATGATATAAGTTCTTTTTTATAAAAAGATACCATCCTATCATTGGAAGCCAAGTCTCCTGTCCTATGTATAGTAAATCACATAATGTTTTATCTCAATAATAAAATATAATAGTATAGTTTGACAATATAAATTTTCTGCCTTTAATTTCAAGTTATTTTTATGGTACGTATATTTAATTTGTAGGTATGGTAGTTTTATAACAATTGCCTACGACCGGAATCGAACCGGTACGGTATCACTACCGGCGGATTTTAAGTCCGCTGCGTCTACCACTTCCGCCACGTAGGCAAAGATTACTACATAATGCAATATATCACACTCCCTTATATAATTCATTATGAATTACATAAAGTCTTTATTCTTGCTTTTGTTCAAATGATAGGATTATATCTACCTTTCACGATTCAAAATAATTTGGATATAAAAGAATATCGATGAGTAAAGGTCTACTGATGCAATCTTATAGTTTCTCTTTGGGTATTTATTCTGATATTTCAACTAACATAAGCCGATATAGTTAATAATATTGGTTTATATCAAGATATTAGACAACATATCCAATCGACAGTACATAAACTTATTCTTTTGGCATAAAATACCTTCATAATTGATAGTCTCATATTGCATCACACATACCATCACCTAACAATGTCGATAACTCTGGTGATAATTTACTATTTCTGTAATCAATTTCTAGTAGTGTTTTTATATCTTTACCGAGCGAAGATATCTCTGCTAGTCCGTAATTTAATGGATTAATTAATCTAGCACCAAGATAATCTCCTACACTACTTATCTCGCTATCACCTAATGTGGGAGCAATATATAGTCAATTTATCTTTTCAAATCTTTCAGGCATTTTTATTAGTATATAGAATTATAAAATTTTTATTTTAATAAGTATTATATAGAAATAATCTGACACAATATCAGACTATCCTTATATCGTAATAACCTTACTTTTTGCCCGCACGGTCGTAGATATTATCAAATACTTTTGGGAACGCAACAGCTATATTAGATAGAACTTTCCTATTTAGTAAAATGTCCTTATCAGTAAGAGATTTAATAAATCTACTGTACTTAGACCCTCTACTCTCTACGGCAGCACTTATTCTTTCTATCCAGAGTCTCCTCTGATCTCTTTTCTTGAGTTTCCTATCTTCATATGCATGTTGGCCAGCTTTTACTAGTGCATTTCTGACTTGTTTATATACATTACCTCTACCAAGCCTATATCATTTAGCAAGTCATATAAGTTTTTTGTGCTTTTTGTGTCTCATGAGACCATTTTTTACTCTAGTCATAGTTTATTTGAAAAAATAAAATAAAGTTATAAATTTAAAACTCCTATAATTGTACACATTGCTTCATTTCAAAGATTTTTAAATATGAGCTAATGTAATCCATTATATTTTACTTACCATAAGGTAAGAGGTATTTTATATTGTGAGCTTCTCATTCAAATACATTTTTACCATACCTATGTAATTTATCAGCTCTACCTTTATTGGTCATAAGATGGTTTTTTCTTGCTTTGTCGTGGACATACTTACCGGTTCAAGTTAGTTTGAATCTTTTGGCTACACCTTTGTGGGTTTTAATTTTTGGCATTTGTTATTTTTTTATTTTAAATACTACTTTTAAATACTGTAATTAATAAACATGTAGTTTGATCTTCTTATCTACAAATATATTTATAAATCTTGAGCATCAATAAGTGATCTATCTGTATTACATATGCTAATATCACTTTTGCACAATATTACTTTTTCTTTGGTATAAGTAATGTAGATATTTTTCTTGCCTCTTTTTTTATTCATTGTGATTTGCTATAATTTTCAAGTCTTTGTATGATACTTTGCATCTTTTCCACCATTTTATCTCTATATACCACTTCTCTTCATCTCATATTTGCTATAAACATAACCTGATGTCATAATTCTAAAAATTCTATACTTCTTTTTATCTTAATTTCAAGATCATTGTCCGATATATTATATTTGAAGTTAATCTCTTTCATGTTTTTTGGTTGATTTTTTCTCTTTTCTGATTCAGTCTTCTTTTTATCATATTGAAATTTGCCATAATCAACTAAACGACATGCTGATGTCATAGTTGCGAAATCGTAGTGGACTTGCATTACATCCAAATTTCTTTCTCAAGCTATTTTGAATGCATCATATCTACTCATAGTTCATAATTTTTCACCATTTTCATCTACTAGGATTATATTTGGAGCTTTTATTTCTTCATTTAAATAAACTTTATTGCTTGGTTTTTTACCTCCAAAGGATGCTTTGTTTGCTTTGTGTATAAGAGGATTGGCCATACTTATGTAATATAGAATATAGTTATAAAAAAGTATCAATATTATATGTATTATTTAATGTGCACAGACTTGTGGACATTGTAATAAAGAGGTTTATCAAGATCCTAAACTGATAAGACAATTACTCCCAGCGGGATTCGAACCCGCGATCACTGCCGTGAGAGGGCAGTATCCTGGACCGCTAGACGATAGGAGCATAAAGTATAGAGATCGTACCATATAAAAGATTAAGTGGCGATCCCAGATGGACTCGAACCATCAACCTCTAGCTTAGAAGGCTATTGCTCTATCCATTGAGCTATGGGATCGTAATAGACATAAACAAATCTATAAGTATTTGCGCATCCATAAATTTGAATATATGAATATACTTATAATGCAAATAATAATATCGCCTATACAATAAACTAAGTATACTATATATTAAATTATAATATTAACGAATTAATGATATGACAAAATCCAACTTTATATGTAAAACTATATGTAAATTTTATATACCTAAACTAGATTGTAGGTTGTAAATATTTTGATGAAGATATCAAGTTAAAGTTATAAAAATGTAATAATAATATATTTAAGTACAACTAGTCAATAAGATAATATATATTGGTAATAAAATATAAATAGAAATAATTTTAAAAATGTTTATATCATTTCAAATATAGATCGATATTATTATTATGTATAAAATTAGTATATAATATAATTTAAATTTAAAATTATTGTACTTTATTCTATAACAATACTAAAAATGGACTTATACTCTATAGCACAAAATGTAACTACCCTACTGTTGCCTATAATACTTTTACTGGTACTTATAATGATGATAGTAGGTATGATAATGTTTTTAAAGATTATTAGAATAATATCCAAAGCTGATGAGGTCGTAAATGATGTAAAGGAAATTTCTTTTATGCTTACTCAGTGATTTTCTAGTAGCTTATTTTGGGTGTGAGATATGATATGATCACTATTTTCATGATCTGCAAAAAAAGGTAAAAAATAGTATATCTGAGATAATATTATAAAATTATAAATTTAGTATATCGGTATCCTTTATTTTCACATAAGGTTTAGTTTTTTTATAATACGCTCACTATAAGATTTATATCTCTCAACACATACTGCAAAACTATCTTCAAATCAAAACTTATCATCCATAAGGGTCGCTAAATTAATAATATTTTTATCATCAAATTTCTTTATAATAGCTCTTTTATCTATAACATCTTTATAAAAATAATCTAAAGGACTCATCAGTATATCACATATCTGTGATTTGAAATCTTTTTTTAATGCTTTATTTTCATATTCCAAAGTTTTTGCTATCTGGATATTTATAGGATTATCAGTATTAGCTTGGTGAAATATGGTATGTATGGTCATATTTATCATCTTTGCGTTTATTCATTTATTATTACCACCAAATGATTTAGGTAAGAGATGATGTTCATTATTTCTTTTTTCTATGATAACACCATTATCTTCAATGGAGCGAAGTCTATCTTTATATCATGATAAATTATAAATATCTTCTATTGCATCAACATCTGAATATGACAAATGTTTTATAGGGTGATTTTGTCTTATAATTTCAGCAATATAAATATCTTCGTAACTATGCAATGTATCAATGAATCATGCTATATCAGACTTAAACTGATTGGATAATACAGGAGAAGAAAACTGTAACAATTTATAGATCTTTTCAACAATATTATTTCTATCGTGATAGAAAAAAGCATGAGGGATGATCTTATTCCAATCTCAATGCTTTATGTTTTTGTCATTATGTGCCTGCCCACCGACACGAGGATGCAGTATAAAGTATTTGTTCTTATTTTGATACATATGACTTTATATTTATAGTGATTTAAATCTCTATTTTAATAACTGTATCTCTATATCAGTTCAATTTTTTTTGGATATCATACCAATGACTTTATTTTCAAACATGAGTGGACTACCGCTATCTCATTTTTCAAAGTTATTTTGTATACCTGCGATGATCATGCTATCTCATTTTATCTTCACATCTTTAAAAGTTATAATATCTCGAGATCACTTGTTGTATAGTTTATAGTCGTTGATAGTGTCACTCATACAGTCGACAAGGCGGGTTTTTCTAATCTCAAAATAAGCTAAGTCTTCATCTTGCAGGTGTATTTTCTTGATTTCTACAACTTGATCACCATTTTTGATAACATAATGACCACCCCTTTTTTCAAAATCAGAAAATATATGCCTGACAGTCATGCCACTAAATCAATATATAGTTCCGACTCACCTCTTGATGAGCTGGTCTCATAGTCATACTTTGTAGATATTGACAATACAATTTTGATTGTAAACTATATCTTCTGCAAGATTATTCTGGTATAAAAAATATACTGCTACGCCTATCAATGGTATGGCCGGCAGAGCTATAAATCGATTTACAAGCCTAGAAGGAATTTTCATAAATATATGAAGTATAATAGGATATATCTACTATATAAAAGTTTGCTTATTAAAATCAAACAGTAATGATATAGACGGGTATTTGATGTAGTAAGTATAACTTGACATAAATCATAAATACACAAAAGATATAATATAATATTAATCTATTTATAATCACTCCAAATGTGATAATAATTTATAATGATAATTATACAAGATATAAATAATTGTACTGATGAGATAATTGTATTGATATATGATAGTTTATAAATATAAGTAATCAGTTTATTTTTATATATATAAATATGGATAATAAATATGCATAAACCAAGTACGCTAGATATATCAAATAATACTGCACTATCAAAACTATACGATCGTACTTATGAGAGCGGTAAGGAAGTTTTTGACCTAATATGAGTTGACCAAAATGGGAATTTGATATGACATCAAGAAGTATCAACCACTTCAAGTGATTATGGTTATGTAAGTTATAACTCAAATCAATTGGAGCAAGCAAAAAATAGTTTACAAAGTAAAAAATCAAATACATCACAGATCATAGAGTCACATACTCATCCAGATATGTCTAGTTCGCTTAGTCAACAAGACATCTCTACTATAACAGAAAATCAATATAAACACTCACATT